>JADFVY010000141.1 GCA_015222795.1 Pseudomonadota bacterium
CGGCCTTTACGGGATGGCGCTCAAGAATTTTCGGGTTGCGCTGGTACGCGCCCCGAAATCGCTTGACCATCTGAACGCAGTTGCCGCGACCTATGACCAACTGGGCCGTTTCGACCTTGCCGAGCGTTACTATGCACTGGCCCTGGGCGTCGATCCTAATTCGGTCCAAACTCTCAACAATATCGGGTACTCGTTTCTTATGCAGAAGGATTACGTGAGCGCCCGTTACTATTTGAACCAGGCAGCTAAGTTGACCCGTGCGGAAAATAAATTTTCCGATGTCGTTGGCGCAAATCTGGTTTCACTCGATATGGCCGAAGGCCGCACCACGGCGGTCGCGACACTTCAGCAACCCATACAGTCCGAAACCGTGACCGTATCGGTCGACAACTTCAAAACAGGGACCCAGGGAGAGGTCCACGCCATCGCCACGCGGCAAGACGTGGCGAAGGTGGCAGCCGCGGGAACAATGCCGGAACAGGCCGGGGGCATTGACGGCGCCGGTGTTTTACAGGACGGAGAAATCGTTCTGGTTCCCGCGGCTCTTGTTTTGCCTAATATCTCGGCGGCGCCCGTCGCCAGGGTCGAAAGCGAACCCCTGGCCGCAAAGATCGAACCGGTAGCCAAGACAATCGAACCGGTAGCCAAGACAAATGAGCAGGTCAGGCGCCCGCTGGTGGCCACAACCGAAATGCTGGTCGAGATTTCCAACGGTGCCGGCAGAACTAAACTGGCGGCTCGAACCCGGCAGTTCATGCGGCAGGAAGGCGTTGTCGTCGGCCGGTTAACCAACGCCGAGCATTACAACTTCGGATCCAGCACGATCTTCTATCGCAAGGGCTATGCCGAAAAGGCGCGCGAGATCGCCGATCTGTTTCCCATGCCAATGAACCTGAAAGCGATCACGGAACAACGGTCGCATATTCGTGTTCTGCTTGGCGCGGACTCGCTTGACTTCGATACGACACGTCTCGCCGAGTTCAAGGGATCCTGATCATGATTGGTTCAACCAGTCGGCGCGGCTCGGCAATTGTCGCCGTCGTAGCTCTTTTCGCTCTGGGCGGATGCGCCATGGGCGGCAGTCCGCTTCTCGACGAGGAGCCTCGGCCGCCGCCGGTGGAGCAAGGGTTGGGTGAACCCGTCGGGCTTGCCGTCGCCAGAGGCGAGGCGTTGCTGATCTCACAGCAGTATGAGGCCGCGCAGGCCAAGTTCAATAAAGTTCTGGCCAGGGAACCTGACAATTACCCTGCAATGCTGGGGTTGGCCGAGGCCCAATTGGGCCTGCGCCAACTGGGGGACGCCCTCGCCGGCTTTGAAAGCGTTATGGAGTCGGATGAAACACGGGCAAAGGCGCTGCAGGGACGCGGTATTACCCTGACCCTGATGGGGCGGGGCGAATTGGGTCTGCCCTTGCTGCGTCAAGCGGTTGAACGGGAACCTGGCTTGTGGCGTTCATGGAACGTAATCGGCCGAAGCCATGCGTTGGAAGGCGATGCCGAAAAAGCGCTGGCCAGTTACGACCGCGCGCTCCTTGCCAACGGCCAGGCGGCGCCGATTTACAACAATCGGGGCATGACGCTTATCATGACGAAGCGTTACAGCGAGGCAGAAAGCTCCTTCCGCCTCGCGCTGGCACTGAACCCCGCGCTAATGGCCGCAAAAATGAACCTGCGGTTGGCTCTCGCCTGGCAGGGCCGGTACGACGAGGCCGTGGCGGAACTGAAACGCGGCGAAGCGCCGCGTGTGTTGAACAATATTGGTTTCGTGGCTATGGAAAGGGGTGATTTCGCAACCGCAAAGATGTTCTTCACCAAGGCCATGGAAATCAGCCCGTCCTACTACCCGGTGGCCGCTAAGAATCTGGAAGCACTCAGGGAACGCAAAAATCTCGCTGCCACCACTTCGGAGTTGATGGGATAGAGCCTTTTCCGGCCCGCTACCCCTCCAGCCAGTCGGCCAGAACCTCGTCGTTATCCGCGCCGAGTTTTGGCGGTTGCCGATGGACCGAAAAGTCATACCCGGTCATGGCAACAGGGAATGCCGTGGTTTTCGTTTCGGCGCCGTTGGGCAGCGTCAGCGGCCGCACCAGCCCCATATGAGCGACCTGTTCGTCGGCGAGTATCTCTGGATAGTCATTGATCGGCGCGCAGGCAACGCCGCGCCGGTCCATCTCGGCCAGCCACTCCGCGGCCGTTCGTTTCGCGAATAGCGGCTCGAGTATCGCAACCAGTTCCACCTGATTCAGCGCGCGGTCGCGCTGGGTGGCGAACCGCTCGTCAGGCGCCAGTTCGGACAGGCCAACCGCCTCACAGACGCTGGCCCACATGCGGTCGTTGCCGGCGGCGATGACGAACCAGTCGTCGCTGGCCCGAAAAGCCTGGTAAGGCGCGTTGCGCGGATGGGCCGAGCCAAGCGGACGCGGCGCGCGGCCGGTGCCGAAATACTCGCTGGTCTGCAACGCGGCGACGCCAATCAGGCTACCGAGCATGGAACAGTCGATATGGGCCCCCTCGCCGGTATCGCGCGCCCGCATCAACTGCGCCAGGATGGTATAGGCGGCATAAAGCCCGGCACAGAAATCACCCACCGGCACACCGCATTTCACCGGCGCTCCGCCATCCTCCCCGGTCACGCTCATCAGGCCGCTGACAGCCTGAACGGTAACGTCGAAGGCGCCCTTGGCCGCATGGGGTCCGGTCTGCCCGTAGCCCGAGATCGAGCAATAAACGAGACGAGGGTTGACCGCCCGCAAATCCTCATAGCCGAGGCCGAGGCGCGGCAAGACACCAGGCCGGTAGTTTTCCACCAGCACATCCGCCGCACCCGCCAGGCGCTTTAGCCGCGCGACATCGCCGGCGTCCTTCAGGTCCAGTGCGATGCTGCGCTTGTTGCGGTTCACCGAAGCGAAATTCTCGCTGAACAGCTCGCCATCGTCGCCCTCGGTGAGCGGCGGCCAGTTGCGCATGCCATCGCCGCCATCCGGGCGCTCCACTTTCACCACGTCCGCGCCCAGGTCAGCCAGCAGCGAGCCGGCAAACGGCCCCGCCGCGATCTGTCCCAACTCCAGCACTCTTATTCCAGCCAGCGGGCCGTTTGACTCTGCAATCACGTCCAGTTACTCCCGTCATCAATTCGAGTGACTTTTAGAGCATTTTCACATGCTTGTAATCGGCTCCGTGGCCTTCAATGATTTATTCATCGGAAATGGGTAGTCACAGTCGGTTTGCTCAAAAGATCAAATTTATCTAAAATTTTATCTATCTTTGCCGGTTGCATAAGGCTATTGAATGCCCTCGGTTTGTGTACCCCCAAAAAATCCGGGACATGTGAAAGATGGACCAGGGCACCGCATCAAGCGTCTCTTCCGGTGAAGGAAACGGCGGCAAACAGCTCGCAATGGGCCAAAGCCTGCTTGCGCTGGCGACGCTTGCATTGACCGGTGCGGTATTCGCCCTTGATCTGTGGCTACCCTCGGGGATCGATGCCAGCTTGACCTACGTAGCGCCGGTTCTGCTTGGATGCCAGTCGACAATCCGGCGGTTCGCCATTCTGTGCGGCGCCCTGGCGACGGTGCTCTGCATCGCGGCATTTCTTCTGTCAGCGCCCATCACGACAACGGCGGCGGCCCCGGCCAACAGGGGGCTGGCGCTGTTCGCGATATGGACTGTCGTCATCATGACGGCCAGAGCAAGACAGGCCAGGGACAAGCTTGAATACAGGATTGCGTCGCGTACGGCCGAGTTACGGGAAACCCGGGCGGCGCTTGCCCGCGCCGAACGCCTTGCCGAGACGGGCCAGCTTACCGGAACGGTCGCGCATGAATTGCGCAATCCGCTGGGGGTGATCGCGACATCGATTTCCGTGGTCGAAGCCAGATCCAGGGAAGCGAAACTCGATGTCGGGGCGGCCCTGGCCCGCGCGCAACGCAGCATCAGGCGCTGTGAAACTATAATTACCGAACATTTGGATTTCGCCCGCGCGCAGGGGCATAAACCCGTGTCACTGATTCTGGACTACTGGTTGTCGGGCGTCCTCGACGAGATGACTATCGCCGACGACATAACGCTGCACAGCAACCTGCGGACCGGCGGAGCCGTCGTCCGCTTCGACGCCGAGACACTCCGCCGCGCCCTCATCAACATTGTCGACAACGCCTGCCAGGCCATGGCCGTCAGACAGGGAATCGCGGACACGGAGTGCCGGCTGACGGTAACGAGCCTGGTCGAGGGCGATAGCGTACACATCGTCGTGGCGGACAACGGCCCCGGCATACCTTCCGATATTCTCGCGCGCATAACCGAACCGTTGTACAGCACAAAGGCTTCGGGAACCGGGCTGGGACTGCCGGTGGTCCAGCGCATCATGGACGAACATGGCGGCAGCCTGCAAATTAACAGCACTACAGGAAAGGGAACCCAGGCCACCCTGCGCCTGCCCCACGCGGGGAAAAGCTGAAGCCTGTTTTCCCTTCATATACGTGACATTAAGATTCCACACATTATGATCTGTCATCGATTACAATTATTTGTGGTGAACAGTCCTTGGCAAGTTCGTCAAATAACCGTGACGGGGAAATGAATCAAGGCCTAGCGGCGACCAATGCCGTCAGCGGCAAACCTCCCACGAAGCGACCCACCGCCGGTCAGTTCGGACTGGGTGCAACGGCCGCTGTATTAGCTGTCGGCATTTTCGCAATCGACCTATTGTTGCCCCTGGGCGCGGCGGGCGGCGTGCCCTATGTGGCGCTCGTCCTTCTTGGCTGGTGGTTCGAAAGCCCGCGCTACATCATCCTGCTTGGCGCGATTTCGACCGTGCTAACCATCCTGGGCTTCTTCTATTCACCGCCCGGCGGCATCGAGTGGATGATCGTAACCAATCGCGCGTTGGCGCTTTTTGCGATCTGGATCACCGTAATTCTGCTCGGCAGGGCGAAGGCCGCGGATGACCGGGTCAAGGCCGCCAACGAAGTGCTGGAGCATCGCGTCGAGGCGCGCACCGCGGAACTGCGGGATAATCAGGCGGCCCTGGTTCGCGCCGAGCGCCTTGCCGCGATGGGCCAGCTTACCGGAACCGTTGCCCACGAACTGCGCAACCCCCTTGGCGCAGTGGCGACTTCGATCGCCGTGATCGCCAGCAAAAGCAAGGATGCGGAACTGGATATAGAAAGGGCCTTGGGGCGTGCGGACCGAGGCGTCAAACGCTGTGAGACGATCATCACCGAGCTTCTGGATTTCGCTCGCGCCAGGGGACACCAGCCCCAACCCATTGTCCTCGACAGCTGGCTGGATAGCGTCCTCGACGAGATAACCATACCCGGGAATATCTTGTTGAGGCGCGATCTGAAAACTGGGGAGACAGTTATCGATATCGACCCTGAATCGCTTCGCCGGGCCATTATCAATCTCACCGACAACGCCTGCCAGGCCATGACGATTGAAGGGGACGTACAGGGCGCCACGGCGGACTGCCGATTAACAGTGGCCTGCCAGCCGAATGGCGATGTTGTGGAAGTTTCGTTTGCCGACAACGGCCCGGGAATCCCGGCCGACGCTCTGCCGCTTGTATTGGAGCCATTGTTCAGCACCAAAGCCTTCGGAACCGGCCTGGGTTTACCGACGGTCCAGCGTATTGTTGAGGAACATGGCGGCAGCCTGCGGGTCGACAGCACCCCGGGACAGGGAACCCAGGTTACCCTGCGCCTCCCCACGCGGGCAAAAGCTAAATCAGCTTAATTCCGGCAACGCCGCTTGGTATCAATCCCGGAAATTCACATATTGCAGGGGCTGCTCGATATCCAGCTCCTTGATCAGCGCGATCGCGGCCTGCAGGTCGTCGCGCTTCTTGCCGGTGACGCGCAACTCGTCGCCCTGAATGGCGACCTGCACCTTTACCTTGCCGGCCTTGACCGCCTTGGTGATCTTCTGGGCGACCTCGCGCTCGATACCCTGCTTGATGGAGACCGTCTGGCGCAGCGTGTTGTGCGAGGCGGCCTCCGGTTTGGCGAAATCGAAGGCGCCGGCATCCAGCTTGCGCTTGGCCATATGGGTGCGCAGAATATCGTGCACCTGGTTCAGCTTGAACTCGTCGTCGGCGTGAATGGTAAGCGCCTCGTCGGCGCGCTCGACCGAGCAACTGCTGCCCTTGAAATCGTAACGCGTCCCGATCTCGCGCATCGCGCCCTGGATGGCGTTATCGACCTCGGGAATCTCGGTGCGGGAAACGACATCGAATGTAGGCATGGGCTGATACTCACTATGGCTGGTGAAAACAAGACCACCCATAATCCCACAGCCCCCGCTCCCGCGCCAGCCCCCAGACGTCCCCCTATTCCGGCGACCAGACGATGGCGCGGATCGGGGTGGGGCCCTGGTCGCCGGTCGCGGGGTTCAGCGCTTCGGGGCAGTTGGACAACACCGCCAGCACGTCCATTTCCGCGCGCAAATCCACATGGTCGCCGGGCTTCGACAGCGCGTCCACGATCTCCGCCTCGCCGTCCGGGCCGACCGGCACATACATGAAAAAATTGATGTTGGGGACGATATGTTCGGGCCCGACGCCATGGCGGGCCAGTTCGCGCTCGAAATTGCGCTGACAGCATTCCGGATTGGTCTTGCCGTAACGCACCTCATCGATCTCGAACGAGCAGCAGCCGAAGATCGTGTCATGCCGCCCGCAACTGTCGGCGGTCACGGTCATCATCGGCCGCGCCAGCGTCGAGCGCAGCACCGTGCCCTCGCCGATGAAGATATTGCCCGGAACCTTGATGGTGTTGGCGGCGTTGTATCGCTCGGCCGGATCGTCGGCGTTGAAGCAGAGGAAATCAATCGCCTGCTGGCCCTCCAGATCGATCAGCCGCAGCATGTCGCCCCGCGCAATCCGCGCGCTCCACGGCGCGCGCGCCGGCACGACCGTATCCTCGATGATGCGGCCACGGGGAAGCGGAATTTCGGAAGTGGACATGTGAATTACAGACTCTGTTCAACCGATGGCGGAGCGCCAGTATTCCACAGCGTTCGCGACCGCGCCAGCCCGGTTGCGCCGGCGTACCCTGTGCCCCCATGACTCGCCGGCTTCGCTATGTTAAGGTCCGGGCCCTATCCATGCTTTTGCTACAATTCTGTCGGCCACTCCACCGCGATGTCGCCGGTTATGCCAAAGCGATATTAACGAAGAGAGGCTACCCATGAGCGAAGCTAAATCGGGCGATACCGTCCGTCTCCACTATACCGGCACACTGACCGACGGCTCCAGATTCGACAGTTCCGAAGGGCGCGATCCGTTGGAATTCACCCTCGGCGGCGGCCAGATCATCCCCGGCCTGGAGCGCGAAATCTTCGGCATGAAGGTGGGCGACAAGAAGACCGTCACGGCGGTCGCCGACGAGGCCTATGGCCAGCCCAACCCCGCCGCGCTGCAGGACGTTCCCCGCGACACCATCCCGCCGGAAATCGAACTGGCGATCGGCGGCCAGTTGCAGGTATCGTCCCAGGAAGGGCAGCAGATGACCGTCACCATCACCGCAATCACCGATGATGTCGTCACCATGGACGCCAACCACCCGCTGGCCGGCCAGGACCTGATCTTCGACGTGGAACTGGTGGAGATCCTGTAGCGCCGGCCACGCCACCCGACCCCTGGAAAGACCAGATTTAGTTACATCTCGCCCGCGCAATTCCGCGTGGGCGCGCGCCGCCGCGCCGGGCCCGGCGGTTTTTATACAGATCGCGTGTAAAACACCCCCATAAACAGGCAGGCGCGGTGTAGATACGGATAGAGATTGCCGGGTTGGATCGGACTATATTGAAGTAGCGGGA
>JADFVY010000142.1 GCA_015222795.1 Pseudomonadota bacterium
CCGCCGGGAACCCGCTCCGCCATATCCGCCCCTTCGCCACTTTCGATTCACTTTAGATGGGGAGCGCGCCTTTCAGTTGAAAGCACGAATCGCTTCAACCGATCGCTTGAGGTGAAATCAAGCGGTTTTGACTTCGCCGCTCGCCACATCCAGCGTCATAAGATCCTCACCCATGGTGAGCTTGCCCGGAAAATCCGCCGAGACCTCTTCACGCAACGCATCCGTATCGCAATCGGGCGGCACGAAATGGGTCAGCGTCAACCATTTTACGCCGGCCCTGGCCGCGACCTTGCCGACGTCTGACGAGAGAGTGTGATAGGACGCGACCTGTTCGATCGTCTCGGCCGTGCGCCGGCCTTCGACCGGTTTCAGTTCGCGATGGACGAAGACCTCGTGCAGCAGCAGGTCGGCGCCCCGGGCGGCCTCGGTCAGCGCGTCGCAGGGGCGCGTGTCTCCGGAAATCACCAGCTTGGCCTCGTCGGTTTCGAAAACGTAGCCATAGGCGTGGCGGACCGGCTTGTGATCGACCTCGACGGCGCGCACGCGCATGGCGCCGAATTCCACGGTTTCGCCCGGATTGATCTCGTTCACTTCGGTTTGCAGGGCAAGGGCGGAGGGGCGGCGTTCATGCTCGATGCGCCGTTCCATTTCCGGCTGCCAGAGCGAAACCATCCCGTCCACATAGGCGTAGGTTCCCTGGGGACCGAACACCCGCATCGGCCGGTCGCGCCCCTGATGCCAGGACGAAATTACCAATTGGAACAGATCGACGACATGGTCGGAATGCATATGGGTCAACAGCACCGCATCGATATCGCGCCCGCTGATGCCCGCCTGCGCCATCCGCTGGGTCACGCCGGATCCGCAATCGACCAGCACAGTCATGTCTCCATGACGCACGATCTGCGCCGGGCCGTAACGGTCCGCGTGAACAGCCGGGCAGCCGGTGCCGAGAAGGGTGAGTTCCATGGAGTTTTTTCCGCGTGGTCTGTGGTTATGAACGGGGTTTATAGACCACAGAGGCACAGAGACACAGAGGGAGTTTTATATTCCTGATAAGTTCGTGTACGGCATGGAGATTCGAAAGGGATTTACCGCAGAGGGCCGCAGAGGAGGCGCAGGGGGGGTCTTATTAAACCTTCTTTACCTGCAGAACCTTCTTGGATTGGAGTAACGTATAAGGCGGGTTATTAATAACTCTGCGCCTTCTCTGCGGCCCTCTACGGTAAGCATTCGGGCGGCCGCAAGCGGCTGGTCCATTGTGAGCTTGTACAAACAAACGTCGCGTTATGGCCTCGTAGCCAGAAAAAAAGAGGAGCCCGGAGGCTCCTCTTGTCAAACCGATTGTCGTTTCCCGGCCCTAATGATCCAGGAAGCTGCGCAGTTTGCGGCTGCGGCTGGGATGTTTCAGCTTTCTCAGGGCCTTGGCCTCGATCTGGCGGATACGTTCGCGGGTGACCGAGAACTGCTGGCCGACTTCCTCGAGCGTATGATCGGTATTCATGCCGATGCCGAAGCGCATGCGCAGCACGCGTTCCTCGCGCGGGGTCAGGCTGGCCAGCACCCGCGTCGTGGTCTCGCGCAG
>JADFVY010000143.1 GCA_015222795.1 Pseudomonadota bacterium
GGACAGGTTCCAGGCCCGGCGCCAGGCCGCCCGACTGACCCGTGGGCGCGATCTGTCGTTGCTGGCCCTGGTTGGCGAAGACGTCGTTGAGTACGCCCGCTAAATCCGCCGCCTTGCCGTTCTGAACGAAATATATGAATAGCTGGTTGTCGCCACCGCCGCCATTGCCCCCGGGCCTGTCGAGACGCTCGACCCAGTTCCGGACCTGCTGGATATACCGATGCTGGCGGGATATCGCCAGGACGGCGTTCAACCGTTCCACCGGCACCAGCCGAACGAGACCGCCCGCGACGCCACCCTTGCCGTCGCCGAGTATCGCGGTCAATTCGTCCGCCAGGGTTCGCGCGTCGGCGTTTTCCAGCGGGAAGAGGCCGAAGGACATGCCGGCCAGCCAGTTGACATCGAAAATCTCCACCGCTTCCAGAAGTGCCGCCAGTTCGAATCGGGTTCCACCCAGCATGATGACATTGCGGGTCTCATCCACATGCAGTACGCCGCCCTCGCGCGCAATCGGGCGCAGGGTTTCCGCCATCTGTGCCGCGCTGACATAATAGAGCGGCACGACCTGGATACCGTAGGCATCGCCTGGGGCAGCGCCCGACATGCCGAGGCGGATCGCGGCGTTCCCGCGGGCCGCGCCCTGCAATGGCTGGACCCGGTACACGGCGCCCTCGCGTATCAGCGCCACGCCATGCATTCGCAGAATTGTTTCCAGGGTTGGCAGAAGGGCCTCGCGCGGAACCGGTCGGCCGCTTTGTACGGTGACCAGACCCTGGACCTCGGCGGCGACCGTATAATTGACGCCGAGAATCTCGCCAAGGGTCGCCTTCATGACCTCGCGGATATCGGCATCGATGAAATTCAGGGTAATGTCGCCGCCTTCGGCGACGGTCGCCAGGGCCTTGGATTTGCGAGGCCGTCCGACCGCCGCGCCCTTGCCCTTATATATCTCGTAACGCTCTTCCGGCGTGGACCCGGTGGCGCCGGGTTGGTCCGTTTCAGCCGCCGCCACCGGAGCCTTCACCGGGGGTAATGCGGATTCTCCACTCGCGGTTTGCTCTTTTTTCGGGGGTACTTCCGGTTTGATCCCCTCGGACTCCGACAGGCGCGTGCAGCCGACAAGAAGCACAAGCACCGCGCAAAGCACGGTGCCCGGGACAACAATGTGTCGCCGTCCCTTTTTCACTTTTGCCACTAAGTCGTCCTTCCGAGCGGTGACCGGTTCCATTTACTCTGTCCCGGCGCTAAACTGGGTGCAGATGAATCCGGATTTGGTAATTCAATCTTAAGTCTCACGATATATCTAAATAAACGGTTAGCATTTATGCGAAAATTATTGAATAGAAATTTATCAGTATTCACCTTATCAACCTTTGCGGATAATTTAAACTGGGTAACTGAATGATCGGACACTACTGGATAGGCTGGATCTGGGCGATAGTCGCCGCGCCGTTCATTGGCAGTTTCATTGGCGTGCTGGTTCAGCGGCTGCCCGCGGGCATGCCCGTCATGTTCGCGCGCTCGGCCTGTCCCCATTGCGATCGGCAATTGTCGCCGACCGATCTTGTGCCGGTGGCGAGCTGGCTCGCGTCGGGCGGTCGATGCCGGTACTGCGCCACGCCGCTCGGTTTGTTCTATCCGGGAATCGAGGTCGCGGCGCTTGGGGTGGCGGTCTGGGCGGCGGTCGCCTTGCCCGATCCAGTGTTGATCTGGGCCGGCTGTATGCTCGGTTGGTCGCTTCTCGGTGGCGCGATGGTCGATTCGCGCCATCTGATGCTGCCCGACATCCTTGTCCTGCCGCTGATACCGGCTGGCATTCTCCTGCACGGCTGGCTTGCCACCGATGTTTGGATCGATCATCTGGCCGGGGCCTTGATCGGATTTGCCCTGTTTGCCGTGATTTCCCTCGTCTATCGCCGATTGCGCGGGCGCGAGGGACTGGGGTTGGGCGACGCAAAGCTGCTGGCCGCCGCCGGGGCCTGGGTCGGCTGGGTCGGTTTGCCAAGCGTGGTCCTGTTTGGGGCGGTGTTCGGCCTGGCGATGGCCCTGGTCATGCGGCTGACGGGTCGCGATGTCGGGCGCGTGACCGAACTTCCCTTTGGGCCGGCATTGGCGCTGGCATTCTGGCTGGTGTGGCTTTACGGCCCGCTGGTTCCAGCATGAAAAGGAATCGCAAATGGCAGACATGACCTCTTTCGACAAGGACGGCACCCCGGAAGTCAGCCAACCGGAGTCGCGCGATGCCATGCGCAATCTGGCGCAACGCCTGGTCGAGGCGGGAAAATTGCAGCCGTCGGGCCTGGACCGCGCGTTAAGGGTAAATGAGGAAACCGGGGAGAATCTTGCCAGCGCCCTTACCAAGCTGGGCCTGGTTTCGGAAATCGATCTGGCCGCGGCTTATGCCGAGACGCTAGGCCTGAAGCTGGTGGCGCGCACGGATTTTCCCACCGAGCCGCTGTTTGAGGACCGACTGAGTCTCCGGTTTCTGCAGCAGGCGCGCGTCGTGCCAATGGAACAGGGGCCGGACGGCGTGGTGCTTGCCATGGCCGATCCGCTGGACCGGTTCGTGATCGACGCGGTGCGCATGGCGGCCGGTGCGCCGGTCGAAGTCCGTGTCGCGACCCCGGCCGATATAGAGGCGGCTTTGCACGGCCTTTATGACGGGGGCGGGGACCGGGCCGCGGATATCACAGGCGGCGATGGCGGCGTGGATGCCGAGGCCGATGTCGAGCGCCTTCGCGACCTTGCCAGCGAGGCGCCGGTCATCAGGCTGGTCAATCGGATGATCGAGCGCGCGGTCGAACAGCGCGCCTCGGATATTCATATCGAACCGTTCGAAGGGCGAATTCGGGTGCGCTATCGCGTGGACGGCGTCCTGCGGGAAGCCGAATCTCCCGCGGACCGGCTGGCGGCGGCCATCGTCTCGCGCATCAAGATCATGGCCCGTCTCAACATTGCCGAACGGCGCCTGCCGCAAGACGGCCGGATCAAGGTCGTGGTGCGCGGCAAGGAATTCGACCTTCGCGTCTCGACCACGCCCAGCCTGCATGGCGAGAGCGTCGTAATGCGTATTCTGGACCGTGACGGCGCGGTGCTCGATTTCAAGTCGCTGGGCTTCCTCGACGATACGCTGAAGATTTATTTGTCCGTGCTGGAGCGGCCGCACGGAATTCTGCTGGTTACCGGTCCGACCGGCAGCGGCAAGACGACCACGCTTTATACCTCTCTCATGCGGCTCAATTCGCCGGAACGAAAAATTCTTACCGTCGAGGATCCCGTCGAGTACCAGCTCGACGGGGTTCTGCAGGTCCAGGTCAAACCGGATATTGAATTGACCTTCGCCCGCGCCTTGCGGTCGTTCCTGCGTCAGGACCCCGATATCATGATGATCGGCGAAATCCGCGACCTGGAGACCGCGCAGATCGGCGTGCAGGCGGCGCTGACCGGCCATCTTGTGCTGTCCACCCTGCATACCAACGACGCCGCGGGCGCGATCGCGCGGCTGATGGATATGGGGGTGCCGGACTATCTGCTGACCTCCACGATCAACGGCGTGGCGGCGCAGCGCCTCGTGCGCAAGCTCTGCCCTCACTGCCGGGAGGCCCGCGAGCCGGACGCCGAACTGCTGGACCGTCTCGGCGCCGGGGACGAACCGCCGCGCGTGCTCTATCACCCCACGGGATGCGACAAGTGCAACGGGGGCGGCTATTCCGGTCGAAGCGCCTTGCTGGAAGTGCTGGTCATGGACGACACTCTGCGGCGCCTGGTGCTGAAGCGGGCTGACGCCCACGAGATCGAACAGGCCGCCATCGAGGGCGGCATGATGACTATTTACCGTGACGGCCTGCGCAAGGCGGCCGAAGGGATTACCAGCATCGAAGAGGTGCTGCGCGTTACCTGGGACGGATAGTGTGGATATTAATGCCGAGTTTTAGATACAAGGCGGTTAGCGCCGGGGGCAAGACGATCGAGGGGGCCATGGAGGCCGCCGACCGGTCCATCGTCGTCGAAAAACTGCGTGGCCAGGGACATTTCCCGCTGAATGTCGAGGAGGGGAGCGCCAGTGGGCAAAGTATACTGCACCGCGACCTGTTCGGAACGGGTGGGGTCGCCCGGCGTGACATCACAATTGCGACCCGCGAGCTTGCGACCCTGTTGAAGGCCGGGCTGCCGCTCGACCGCGCGCTGCGTGTCCTGATCGACGTGGCCGACGTGACGGCGGTCCGCGAAATGCAGTCGCGCATTCTGGAAAGAGTTCAAGGCGGCGCATCGCTGGCCGACTCGATAGAGGACGAAGGCCGCTCCTTTCCATCCTTTTATGCGGGCATGGTGCGCGCGGGTGAAGCGGGGGGCACGCTGCATGAGGTGCTGGTCCGGCTGGCTGATTTCATGGAACGGATACAGGCGCTTCGCGAAAGCGTGCGCTCGGCGCTGATTTATCCCGCCATTCTTATGGCCATGGCGGTCCTCACCGTGATCGTGATGTTCGGCCTGGTGCTGCCCCAGTTCCGGCCTCTGTTTGCGGACATGGGCGATGCCCTGCCGCTGCTGACCCGTATTTTCCTGGTGGTCGGCGATGCCGTCCAGGAATGGTGGTGGGCGGGTGCGCTGGTTATTGCCCTGGCTGTTCTTCTGTTCCGGCGGGCCCTCAAGGATTCGGCATTTCGCCTGCGCTGGGATGGCTGGAAACTCGGTATTCCGCTGGCCGGCGATCTGCTGCGAAAAATCGAAACCGCGCGCTTTGCCCATACCATGGCGATGCTGCTGCATGGCGGCCAACCGTTGCTTGACGCTCTTGGCATCGTCCGTGACGTCGTCGACAACAGCGCCCTTCGTCAGGCGCTGACCGAAGTTTCCGGCCGGCTGCGCCAGGGGCAGGGGTTGGCAACGCCGCTTGCCGAATGCGGGCTATTCCCCTCGCTTGCCATTCATCTCATTCGGGTCGGCGAGGAGGGCGGGCAGCTTGAAGCCATGCTGGAACAGCTTGCGTCGATCTACGACAGGGAAGTTCAGGAGGCGACGAAACGGCTCATGGCGCTGCTCGTACCGTTGCTGACCATCGGTCTGGGCGTTGTCATCGCTATTATCATTATATCTGTTCTGGGAGCATTCCTTAGTGTCAATGAAACCATTTGAAAGTTATCTGCGCGCAATGGTGCGCAAAACCCGCGGGCCGGCGCGAAGCCGCCCTTGCGGAAGCCGTGGCGTCACCCTCATGGAACTGCTGGTGGTGCTGGCCATTATCGCGATCATCTCCGTGATTGCCGTGCCCATGTTATTGAACCAGTTCGCCAAGGCGAAGGTGCGGACCGCGTCGGTTCAGGTTCAGGAACTGGGGACTATTCTCGATATGTACCGGCTGGATGTCGGCGGATATCCAGCGACGGCGGACGGGCTGGAGGCCCTGATGACGGCGCCGCCGGGTGTCGACCGGTGGGCCGGCCCCTATCTCGGGAATCGCGAGGCGTTGACCGATCCCTGGGGGAATTCATACGGATACCAGGCGCCCGGAGACCATGGCGATTACGATTTGTGGTCGAAAGGCTCCGACGGTGTCGAGGGCGGCGAGGACTTTGCCGCGGATATCACGAGCTGGTAGAGAAACAGGATGTCGCGCGGCTACACATTGATGGAAGTGATGGTGGCCCTGGCCATAGTTGGCATGGTGCTCGCCGCCGTGCCGATGATGATGGGCGGATCGCGGCCGGGCGTCGAGGTTCGCGCGGCGGCGATCGAGCTTGCGTCGGCGCTGCGGCGAACCCGGAGCGAGGCCATTACCGGCTTTCGCGCCGAGGTTTTCCACCTCGATATCGAACGCCGGGCTTACCGCGTGGGCTCCGCGGGAAAGGAAACCGTTCTGCCCGAGAATCTGGCGGTCTCGCTTTATACGGCCCGGTCGGAACTCGCGGACGAGAATGCCGGCCGCATCCGGTTTTTCCCCGATGGCAGCGCGACCGGCGGCCGGGTAACCCTGGCCATCGGCGGGCACAGTTACGTGGTCGCGGTGGACTGGCTGACCGGCGCGGTCGAGTTGGAGCAATGAGTTGAGCGCGCAATCAGGGACCAGTCGTGGCTTTACGCTGATCGAGGTGCTTGTCGCCTTCCTGATCCTGGCATTTTCACTGGGCGCGCTGTTCAAGGTGTTTTCCGGGTCGTTGCAGTCGGTCCGCCTGGGCGAGGACTACGCCCATGCCGCCGCGCTGGCGCGCGCGCAATTGTCCCGGATCGACGCGGACGGTATCGACGGGCAGGGGATCGAGACCGGCGAGGCGGATGGCGGATACCGTTGGCTTATGGAGTTTGTACCGCTGCCGGATTACGCCGGCGATGGAGAATTCGAACCGCTGGCGGTGACTCTGACCGTTACCTGGGGGCCGCTGGACAACCGGTCGCTGTCGCTTTCGACCGTCCGGCTGGCGCGCCGATGACGCCGCGCCGCCACAGCCGCCACAGCCGCCACAGCCGCCATAATATAAGGTCGGCGCGCATGGCGGGCTTTACGCTGCTGGAACTTCTGGTCGCGCTGTTGCTGCTGGGGATGATCTCGACCATGGCGCTGGGCGGGGTCCGGCTTGGCGCGCGCACCTGGGAGACGGTCACGGCGAAGACCGGGCAGAACGGCAAGTCGCAAATGGTCCGGGCCTTCCTGGCGCGCGAGTTGGCGCAGGCGGTTCCGGTTTTTGTCACCGATCGCGGCGGGGAACGGCAATTGGCCTATGTGGGAAGCCGCGAATCGCTGATTTTCGTGGCGCCGCTGGCGCCGCATTTCGGTCTCGGCGGTCTTCAGCGCCTGGAACTCTCCATTATCGACGGCGATCCGGACGCCGGGAAACAGTTGATCCTGAAACGTCGCCGGTTTCACCGTGCCGACGGGCTGGATGCGGCGGTCGGGGAAGAAGACGAAATCCACCTGTTGCTGGACGGCATCGACGAGGCGGAATTTTCCTACCGCGAAAGCGCGCGCGACGGGGCCGCGCCGTGGTCCGGCGACTGGCGTGACCGTGGCGAACTCCCGGCGTTGTCGCGGCTGCGCGTCACCTTTACGGACAAGCGCAAGGCCGCCTGGGTCGACCTGCTGGTTGCCGGGCGGATCACCACGCTGCCGGGCTGCTTGCCGGCGGAGGCGGGTTCGGGATGCCGCAACCGTTGAACATGACGGATTGGCGGCGCCCCGGTGAGGCGTGCTATCCTGGCAGGGCTGAAGGAAGGGAAGCGTTGGTGTAATGCGGACGACGGTAAAGCAAGCAGGGGGATTGGCCTCTCGGTTCCTGGCCTGGTGGCTGGGTGAGCTCGGCGCGCTGGCGCCGGCCGTGCTGCGTCGCGCCTTCGCCGGCGGGCGCGGCGTTCTCGGCTTTGCGGCCGACGGCGATGAGCTGCTTGTCGGCCGCGAGTCGGATGGGGCGATGGTGGAAATCGCCCGGCTGGATTTGCGCCAGCCCGACGATGGGCTGCATACCGCCGTCACGGAAATCCGGCGTGAATATGCGGCGCGGGGAACCGATATCGTGCTGGCGCTGGGCGCGGACCAGGTGTTGCACAAGATCCTCGACCTGCCGCTGGCCGCCGAGGAGGGCTTGCGCGAACTGCTGTATTTCGAACTTGATCGCCAGACCCCTTACCGCCCGGATCAGGTGCGCTACGATTTCCGTGTCGTGGAACGCGATAATGCCGCCATGCGCATGAAGGTCGAGTTTCTGGTTGCCCCGATCGAGGCGGTGGACCGGCTTCTGGCCCGGGCCGCGGCGTGGGGGCTTGAACCCTCGGCGGTGACGGTGGCCGGTATCGACGATCTGGCCGCGCCCGCGTTTGATCTTTCCGGCAGCGATCAGCGGGCGGCGCCATCGCGCGGCGGGCGGCTGGGCCTGGCGGTTCTGGGGCTGCTGGCGGGTGGGTTGATGGTGGCGGCGGTGTGGTTGCCGCTGGAGGCGCAACGGGCCGCCGCGCTGGATGCCGGGGCGGTGCTGGCGGAGGCCCGGAAGGCAGCCGTTACCGCCGCCGACCTGCGCGACCGGCTGGATCTCCGCGCCAGGGCCGGCAGCTTCCTGGTGCGCCGCAAGAACGAAGCCCCGATGATGACCGCGGTTCTGGCCGATCTCACCCGCCTGTTGCCCGACGATACCTGGCTGTTCGAGCTGCATGTCAGGGACGCGGACGTGCGCGTGCGGGGTTATGCGCCGGCGGCCTCGACGGTGCTGGAACTGGTCGAGCGCGGGCCGGCCTTCCGCAACGCCCGCTTTACCTCGCCGGTGACCCGCGTGCCGGGCATCGACGCCGAGCGTTTCGACCTCACCTTCGAACTCGCCGCCGGGCCGGAGAAGGAACCATGAGCAGCGCCAAGAGCAGCATGAGCCGCCCGCTACCCCCGCTCGCCGGGCGCCTGCTGGCGCTGGCCATCCTCGCCGGGCTCTGTGCGCTGGTCTGGGCGGGCGCGGCGCAGCCCCTGCTCGATCGCTTCGCCGGTTACCGCGATACCGTGGCCCAGGCGGAAGAACAACTTCCCCGCCTGCGCCGTCTCGCCGCCATGGCCCCGTCGCTGGAGGCCGAACTGGCGCGGATCGAGCGCGATCCCACCGCCCGCACCCGTCAACTCACCGGCGCCAATGACGCCCTGGCCGCCGCCGACCTGCAGAACCGCCTGGGCCGGATCGCCACCGCCAACGCCGTGGTCCTGCGCAGCACCCAGATCCTGCCGCCGGAAGAGGAGGAGGGCTTCCGCCGCATCGCCGTGCGGGTGGCGCTGGAGGGCGGCACCCCGGCGCTGCTGAAAATCCTCCATGGGCTGGAGACCGCGCCGACCCTGTTGTTCGTCGACAATCTGGAAATCCGCGCGCGCAGCGGCGGCCGGGTGCGGCGCGATCCCGCCGGCGGCGCCAAGAAACCCGCCGAGCTGTTGCTGATCCGCTTCGACCTCGCCGGTTATATCCCGGAGGCGAAACCATGACCCGCCGCCGCCCGGGCGACAGGCGCGCGTTCGCCGCGCTGTTGCTGCTGGCCTGCCTGCTGGGCGCCGGGCTGGTGGCGCTGCATCGTGGATATCCGAGCCTGATGGTGCGCCACCTTGCCACCGGGGACGAGGCGAGTGCCTCCGCGCAAACCCCGGCGGGCCCCGCGAACGGCGAACGGTCCGCCACCGGCCAGCCCAACAGCCCGCCGCCGCCCGAAAGCCGCTTCGCCGTAATCGCGCTCAGGCCGCTGTTCAGCCCCGGCCGCCGCCCGTCGGGCCAGCCCGAGGTCACCGCCGACGCAGACCCCGCTGAAACGCCGCCGCCCGACCTGCTGGTTACCGGCATCATTATGGCCGGCGCCGACAGCGTCGCGATCCTCGAGCCCGCGCGCCCCGGCCCCCAGGCCGAACCCGCCCTGGTGGTGCGTATCGGCGACGGCGTGGCGGGCTGGACGGTCGAGGCGATCGAGCCCGGACTGGTGGTCCTGACCCGCGACGGCGCGCGCCACGAGATGCCCCTGATCGACGAAGACGACCCCAGGCGTCCCAACGCCGCCCCCCGCCGGATCCCGTCCACCGGCGCGAACCCGCTCCGCCCGGCCCAGCCGCCGCAGCAGCAGCGGCCCGAGCCGCGATTTCCACAGGAGGTCCCGCCTGAACTCCAGCCGCGACAACCCGCGGCCAAACCCTGACCGTCACCGGCACGCCGGGGCTTCGAGCCAGCGCGGGCGGGCATGAAAAACGGGCGGCGAATACCTTCCGCCGCCCGCATTTTACCGGGATGAACTCCGTTACTGGAGGTTACCGAGACCCGGTCCAGCCGGGCTTTTGTACAGTACGCCATGCGCTCCGGAAGAGGGATCGTTTGAGACTTCCTGGATCACCGCAAACGACCCCCAGATTACCGGGCCGATTTCGATACCGTCGGCCGTAAGCCAATATAATTCATCATCACTCTTATGGGCGTCCGCCGGCACCGCGATGATCTTGACGAAGTACGTCCATTTTCTCAGCCTGCCATTAACTTCGACCTTGCCGGACTGATGGTTGGTCAGCCACGCGCCGGACCCGATATAGGATTCGTAACCGTAGTGCCGGTTGAGTTCCGCTTTACCGTCATCGTCGCAGTCCTTGTTGCTCAACCAGGCGTCGTTCCATTTCATCATGAGATCAACGTCTACGTAATCCTGGCACCAGGCTGCATCCCGGTATGCGTCGCAATAACCGCCATTGAACATATGGGCTTCGTAGTTGTAGCCCCAATCGTTATAGCCGGGGGTTATTACCTCGCCATCCGACGCCAACAGCGTTCCGTCCTGGATTGTTGTGCAGGCCCACGCGGCCCCGATTCCCATCGTCGCGGCCACCGCGAAGGCGGCTGCGAATATCCCTGAGTTCCTTACAGTCATATTGTACTTCTCCCACTTTAATGTCTTGTTGAAATTATTTCCCTTCCCACGGTCCGCGCCGCCACCCTTTTATTCAGACCCGCCCACCGGGCCGGCCTGTTATCTGGGTATCCCGGGAACGAACGGTTACAACGCACGCTCTCCGTCGGTGTGGATATACGGGAAGTCGCGCCGACCCCGACTCCGCCCGGACGATAAAATACCCGAAGAAGTTGAATTTAACACAAGTAGTATTTTATTACAATCTTACTCGTTAAAGTATACTATCGTATAGGCATGCGTATGAGCCCTTCGGCGGGCTCGGCGGGCTGACCTACGGCAACGGTATAACGCTGGCGCCGGGCCACGACCTGAGCGGCCGCATGGCGGCGGTGGATGTCTTCAACGGCGGCACGGTGGACATCGTCATCGCCTCCCCGTCCCAGTTGACGGCGGGCTGGCGCCGGGTGCGGGCGGTTCCCTTCAGGGCCAGCTTCAACAAGCCCACGCGGATGGAGAACTCCGTCACCGGGGCGGCCAGCGCGTTCACCCATGGCCCGTCGCGCGCGGGTCAGGCAGACGACCCTCGACGGCGTCACGGTCACCAAGACCACCACCTACATCGGCGGCGATTTCGAGCGCGTGGCCCCGGCCGGCGCGCCGGACGAACTGGTCCACTACATCCGCGCCGGGGGCGAGCGGGTGGCGATCTTCACGAAGGTCGACGACGGCGCCCCGGCAACCGACAAGACGCGCTACCTGCACAAGGACCATCTCGGCTCGATCGACCTGGTGACCGACGAGGCCGGGCTCGCCGCCGAGACGCGCAGCTTCGACCCCTGGGGCCTGGCCCGCAACCCCGACTGGACCCCGGCGCCGGGCGGCGCGCCGCTGACCGAAACCCCGCGCGGCTTCACCGACCACGAACATATCCAGAC
>JADFVY010000144.1 GCA_015222795.1 Pseudomonadota bacterium
GCCCAGGCGAATGGCGCGGTGATGATGGCGCTGGTCAAGCCGGGCGACACCATCATGGGGCTGTCGCTGGCCGCCGGCGGGCATCTGACCCATGGCGCGCCGCCGTCACTGTCGGGAAAATGGTTCAATGCCGTGCAGTACGGCGTGCGCGAGGATACCGCCCAGATCGATTACGACGAGGTCGAACGGCTGGCCATCGAAAGCAAGCCGAAGATGATCATCGCCGGTGGTTCGGCCTATCCCCGGATTCTGGATTTCGCGCGGTTTCGCAAAATCGCCGATTCCGTCGGGGCGCTGTTCATGGTCGACATGGCGCATTTCGCGGGGCTGGTGGCGGCCGGTATCCATCCCAGCCCGCTGCCCCACGCCGACATCGTCACCACGACGACCCACAAGACGCTGCGCGGTCCGCGTGGCGGCATGATCCTCTCGAACAACGAAGACATCGGCAAGAAGATCAATTCCGCCGTCTTCCCCGGCCTGCAGGGCGGGCCGCTGATGCATATCATCGCGGCCAAGGCGGTGGCCTTCGGCGAGGCGCTGACGCCTGAGTTCAGGGCCTACAGCCAGGCAGTGGCCGACAATGCCAAGACGCTGGCGGCCACCCTGATCGAGGGCGGGCTGGACATTGTTTCGGGCGGGACGGATACACATCTGATGCTGGTCGATCTGCGCCCCAAGGGGCTGACCGGCAATATCTCGGAAGAAAGCATGGAGCGCGCCTCCATCACCTGTAACAAGAACGGCGTGCCCTTCGACCCGGAAAAGCCGATGGTGACGTCGGGCGTGCGGCTTGGCACCCCGGCGGCGACCACGCGGGGCTTCGGCGAGGCGGAATTCCGCCAGGTTGGTGAACTGATCGTCGAGGTGCTGGACGGTCTTGCCGCCAACCGCGGAGACAACAGCGCGGTCGAGGCGTCGGTCCGTGCGCGGGTCGAGGCGCTTTGCGGCAGGTTCCCGATCTATTCGGGCATGAACTGACAATAAAAGGGGGATGTGAGGATGCGCTGTCCGTTTTGCGGTCACGACGATACCCAGGTAAAGGACTCGCGTCCGACCGAGGACAATGCGGCGATCAGGCGGCGGCGTTTCTGTACCGGCTGCGGGGCCCGCTTCACGACCTTCGAGCGGGTTCAACTGCGTGAACTGACGGTCATGAAGAAGGGCGGCAAGCGGGAGGTTTTCGATCGCGACAAGCTGGCCCGCTCGTTCATGATCGCCCTGCGCAAGCGCCCGGTGGACCCGGACCGCGTGGACCGGGTGATCAACAGTATTGTGCGGCGGCTGGAAAGCGCCGGCGAAAGCGAAATTAAGGGCGAGATGATTGGCGAGTTGGTCATGGAGGCGCTTGGGGCGCTGGATCAGGTCGCCTATGTGCGGTTCGCATCGGTCTACCGGAATTTCCGCGAGGCCAAGGATTTCGAAGCCTTCATAACCGACGAGATAAGTGTCGATAACAAACAAGATTGACGCCATGCATATGCGCGCGGCGCTGTCCCTCGCGGGCCGCGGGCTGGGCCGTGTCTGGCCCAACCCCGCCGTCGGCTGCGTGCTGGTGGACGGGCAGGGGCGGGTCGTCGGGCGCGGCTGGACCCAGCCCGGCGGGCGGCCTCATGCGGAAACCGAGGCCCTGGCCCGCGCCGGCGACGCGGCGAAGGGGGCGACCGCCTATGTCACGCTGGAGCCCTGCGCCCATCACGGACAGACCCCACCCTGCGCTGACGCGCTGATCGAGGCCGGCGTTGCGCGGGTGTTTGCCGCCACCGAGGACCCCGATCCCCGCGTGAAGGGCGGTGGCATGGCGCGGCTGCGCGATGCCGGCATCGCCGTGGAGACCGGCCTGCTGCGCGAGGAGGCCGAGGCAGTGAACGCCGGCTACCTGATGCGCCAGCGCGATGGACGCCCGATGGTAACGCTGAAACTGGCGACCACGCTGGACGGCCGCATCGCCACCCATGCCGGCGAAAGCCGCTGGATCACCGGCGAGGCGGCCCGCGCGCGCGGCCATATGATGCGCGCCCGGCAGGATGCGATCATGGTGGGCATCGGCACGGCGCTGGCCGACAACCCGTCGCTGACCTGCCGACTGCCCGGGCTGGAGGATTGCTCGCCGGTGCGCATTGTCGTTGACGCCAGGCTGCATTTGCCGCTGACCAGCAATCTTGTCGCAACCGCGGCCCGGTCGCCGACCTGGCTGGTCACCGTGCCGGGCGGCGACGCGGATCGGCTGCGGGCGTTCGAGGATTGCGGCGTGAAGGTCATCGAGGTTCGCGTGGCCGCCGATGGCTATCCGGATCCGACCGCAATGTTTCAGGCCCTCGGCGGGGAGGGGTTGACCCGCGTGCTGGTCGAAGGCGGCGGGCATCTTGCGGCCTGTCTGATGCGGGCCGATCTGATCGATCGCCTGCGCTGGTTCCGGGCTTCCGGTGTCATGGGGGGCGACGGTATTCCGGGGGTCGCGGCCTACGGCGTTGATGAACTTTCGACGATGCGGCGCTTTCGGCGCATCGGGATTAACAGCGTCGGTGACGACGTTCTGGAAAGCTATGTGCGACATGGATAGATTGGTGCGATGTTTACCGGATTGATTACCGACGTGGGCCGGCTGCGCGCCCGCGAACCGCTGGAGAAGGGCGTGCGTTTCGAAATCGAGACGGGCTTCCCCATGGACGAGGTCGCAATCGGCGCCTCCATCGCCTGTTCCGGCGCCTGCCTGACGGTGGTGGAAAAGGGCGCGGACTGGTTCGCGGTGGATGTTTCGGCCGAAACGCTGGACAAGACCACGCTGGATGGCTGGCAGGCGGGGCGGCGCATCAATCTGGAACGGTCGCTGCGCCTTGGCGACGAACTGGGCGGGCATATCGTGTCGGGCCATGTCGATGGCGTGGCGGAAATAGTCGATCGTGGAGCGGACGGCGAGGCCACGCGCTTTACCATCCGCCCACCCGCCGAACTGGCGCATTTCGTCGCATCCAAGGGTTCGGTGGCGCGTGACGGTGTATCGCTGACGGTAAATGAGTTATCTGACGCGGGCTTCGGCGTTTGCATCATCCCGCATACCGCGGCCGGGACGACGTTCGGCGATTTACGGCCCGGCGACCGGGTAAACCTTGAGATCGACATGCTGGCCCGATATGTTGCGCGCCTGCTCGAGAAGGACAGTTGAATGGGAAAACCGATGGAAGAGCC
>JADFVY010000145.1 GCA_015222795.1 Pseudomonadota bacterium
CATAATAACGGCTGCCGCATGTGGATCGTCGTCGAGCGCGATACCATGACCCATGAAATCTTCTCGGCCGAGCCCGCCCACCCCGGCGTCAAGGCCCAGCTTGAGAAGGAGGCCGCGAAATGAGCAGGCAATCCAGGCGCCTTCCCCAGGGCGGCGCCATCGACCGTTCGCAAACCATATCCTTCACCTTTGACGGCGCGCGCCACGAAGGCCATCCCGGTGACACGCTGGCCTCGGCCATGCTGGCCAATGACATAAAGATCGTCGGCCGCAGCTTTAAATATCATCGCCCGCGCGGTGTGATGTCGGCCGGTGTCGAGGAAAGCGGCGCGTTGATCACCACCGGCGCCGGCGCACGCCGCACGCCCAACGTCCGGGCGACGACGCACGAGCTGTTCGACGGGCTGGACGCCCATGGCCAGAACGCCTGGCCCTCTGTTCGTTTCGACCTGAACGCCGTCAACGGCCTGTTCACGCGTTTCTTCTCCGCCGGGTTCTATTACAAGACCTTCATGAGCCCCGGCCGCGGCACCTGGGCCTGGATGCAATACGAAAAGATCATCCGCAACGCCGCCGGCATGGGCACGGCCTCGCGAGAGCCCGACCCCGATTCATACGAAATTGCGCACGCCCATTGCGACGTGCTGGTGGTGGGTTCCGGTCCGGCGGGCCTTGAGGCCGCGCGCGTTGCCGCCGAGGCCGGGTTGCATGTGATCCTGGCGGAACAGGATTTCGCCATCGCGCCGTCCCTGCTGTCGGAAACCGAGGGCGTTGGCGACGAGGCCCCCGCCGACTGGCGCGTCGCGCGCATCAGTGCGCTGCAGGCCGCCGGCAATGTGGAGATCATGCCGCGCACCACTGTTTTCGGTCTGTATGACGGCGGCGTGGCCGGCATGCTGGAACAGGTCACCGACCATCTGGCCGACCCGTCGCATCATCTGCCGCGCGAACGTTTCTGGATGGTGCGCGCCAAACGGACCATCATCGCCACCGGCGCGCTGGAGCGCACAATCGCCTTCGGCAACAACGACAAACCCGGCGTCATGCTGGCCAACGCCGCGCGCATTTATGCCAACCGCTTTGGAGTCGCCGCCGGCCAGCGCGCCGTCGTCGCCACCAACAATGACAGCGGCTACCAGTCCGCGCTGGACATGGCCGCCGCCGGGGTCAAGGTGGCGAAAATCCTGGATGTGCGCGAGCGCGCCTCGGACGATTTCGTCGCCAGGGCCAGGGCCGCCGGTATCGAGATCATGACTTCTTGCGTGCCCGTCGAGACGGCGGGACGCGGAACTGTCGGCAAGCTGCAGGTCGGCCGCCGGTCAGGCGCCACGATCCGCGCCGCCGACTGGATCGATTGCGATCTGGTCGCCGTCTCGGGCGGTTGGACACCGGTGGTGAACCTGCTGTCCCATCGTGGCATGCGACCGGTCTATGACGAAACCCTCGCGACCTTCCTGCCCGGCGAATGCGCCGAACCGATCCGCGCCGCGGGCTCCGCCGCGGGCGTCTGGCGCACGGAGGATTGCGCGCAATCGGGCCGGGCTGCTGGCGCCGCCGCCGCGCGCGACCTCGGCAAGTCGGCGCCGGACGAAAAGGCCCCGGCGCCGGGCGGCTGGGAGAGACCGATTCATCCCCTGTGGGAAGTCCGCATCGAGGGCCGCAAGCTGAAAAGCTTCGTCGACCCCCAGCATGACGTGAAGGCCGACGACGTGCGCCTCGCCCACCAGGAGGGTTATGTCTCGGTCGAGCATCTGAAGCGTTACACCACGCTGGGCATGGCGTCCGATCAGGGCAAGGTGGGCAATGTCATCGGCCTGGCCCTGATGGCCGACGCCACGGGCAAGAC
>JADFVY010000146.1 GCA_015222795.1 Pseudomonadota bacterium
ATGAACAGGCGCGGCCCGGGCACCAGGCCCCAGATCACCATGCCACCCAGCAGGATGGCCGTGGTCGGCGAGCCGGGAATACCCAGGGTCAGCATCGGCAGCATCGATCCCGTGGAGGCCGCGTTGTTCGCGGCTTCGGGGGCCGCAACGCCGGCCGGCTCGCCCTTGCCGAAATCCTGGGGATTGCTGGCGGTCATCTTGGCGACGCCATAAGCCATCAAAGAGCCCGGCGTGGCGCCCGCCGCCGGCAGGATGCCGACGAAGAAGCCCAGGAAGGAGCCGAGGGTCCAGCTTTTCCAGATCCGCATCATCTCCCCGAAGTGCCCGACGATGCGGCGGAAACTGATGGTGGCCTTGGTCATCTGTGTTTCGCCCCGGGTGACCTCGATGGTCCATAGCATCTCGCCGATGCCATAGACGCCGATGGCCAGCACCAGGAAGTTGATGCCATGCATGAAACCGGTGATATTCATGAAGACAAGTCGCGGCTCGCCGCTCATGATATCGAGGCCGACGGCGCTGAATACCAGGCCGATGCAAATCGAGAAGATGGTCTTGGGAATATCGTCGCCACTAAGGCCGACGAAAGTTGCGAAGGCCAGCAGCATCAGCGCGAAAATCTCGGGATCGCCGAAGTCCAGTGCGATGTAGGCCAGCGCCGGAGCGAAGCCGGTGAACAGCAGGATGGAAACCGTGCCGCCGATGAAGGAGGCCGTCGCGGCAACCACAAGCGCGGTATCCGCCTTGCCCTGCAGCGCCAGCGGTCGCCCGTCGAACGTCGTCGCCACCGCGGTCGAGGCACCCGGTATCCCAAGCATGATCGAACTGATGGCGCCACCATACATGGCGCCGTAATAGATAGCGGCCAGGAAAATCATGGCCGAGGCCGGCGGCACCAGGAAGGTCATCGGCAGCAGGATCGCCACCCCGTTGACGGAACCCAGTCCGGGCATCGCCCCGATGAACAGCCCGACCGTCACCCCGAGGATGATCAGCCCCAGATTCAGGGGCTCGAAAGCGACCAGAAACCCGTTACCAAGAAGACCCAGAATTTCCATGACTTGACCTACCCTAGACCTTCAGACCGGAGTCCGGGAACGGACTTCGCGGCCTGGTGTGAAGCGCCAGCATTCCCCGTTCAGAGGAAAATCGAATAAAGCGGAATGAAAAGCGGTTCCAGATAGCCCTTCGGCAGCACGATCCTCAGCGCCACATCGAAGAAAAAGAATATCGTGACAGTCGCCCCAACGGCAATCGATACTGCGGCAACCCAGGAATGGCGGCCCAGAAACCTGATGTAATAAATAAGGAAAAGCGGAATGGATCCATACATCCCGACCACATGGACCAACCCGATCATCGCGGCCACGCCACCACCGGCGAGAAAGAACGAACGCAAGGCATAGGAGTCCATGAACGGCTCGTCCGACTGTGACGGCGGACTGGTTCGGCGATACCAATTAAATACTATCCACCCACAGCTTATCAGCATACCCAGCGACAGCCAGAAGGGGAATGCACCGCCGCCTGGCCCTTCGTCTGGCACCCAGCCAACCGGAAGTTCCGCACTTTTGACCATAAGATAAATCGAGAGGGCCGCCATGAGCAATGCTGTAACCAGTTCCGCACGTCTCATGATCAACCCCCTCGATTCTATCTCTTATAGTCAGTCTTGCCAGTTGCTTTAGATGTTAGCCTTTGATGGCGCCCATCTTGATCAGCATCTGGCGATGGATTTCATTATTGGTCTCCCAATATGCCTTCATGGCGTCGCCGCTGATCAGATCGCCACGCAGGCTCTTCTTCTTGCGGTATGCCTGCCATTCTTCCGACTCGAAGACCGTCTTGAACAAGCCCTGATAGTAGGCCAGGGCTTCCGCTGACATCTTCGGTGCACCGACGACACTACGCTGCATATAATATTCAAAGTCCTTTCCGAGCTCCTTGAAGGTAGGGGCATCGGGGAACATCTCCATGCGCGCGTCCGTAAAGGCGGCAATCGGCACCGTGTCGCCCGCCGCGTAGAAGCCTTCCTGCTCCGACGGGTTGTTGACGGTCGAATTGGCATGCTGGCCGGCCAACTGCTTGGCGACAGCGCCGCCGCCCTTGTAGGGCACGTACTTCATGTTGAGCCCATAGGCCGAATTCAGGAAGTCGGTCAGCAGATTGTCTTCCGACGCCTTGCCGGTACCGGCCATGATCCAATCGTTGCCCTTGGCCTTGGCGGCGGCAACGAAAGCATTGACATCTTTAATGCCCGAATCCTTATGCACCCACAGCAGGAAGGTATCTTCCGCCATGCGCGCGATCGGCGCGAAGGACAGCGGATCCACGCCCAGCGCCGGCTGGCGCAACGGAGTGGTGTAGAAGCTGTTCAGCGTCACCATGATGGTATGGTTGGCGTCGGAGCCTGACTTGCCGTTCAAATGAACCAACGCCTCGGCGCCCGAACCACCCGGCTTGTTGACCGGCAACAGCGGCATCGGTGACATCTTGTGCTTCTCGACGACGGACTGCATCAGGCGGGCCATTTTGTCGGCGCCGCCGCCCTTGCCCGCCATGATGACGAACTCGATCGGCTTGTTCGGTTTCCATTCCGCGTGTGACGAGTAGGAACCGAGAGTGATTGTCGTGGCCGCAACCGCGGCGACCGCGACACCTGTACCAAATTTACGGAGCGTATTCATTAGCGTTAGCCTCCTTAACAGCTATGGTTTTTATTAGTACTTTAACGACGCCCTGACAGGACGTTCGGACGGGGATCATACACATTTCCAGACCCTTCGCCACTCCATTGACGCAGAATTTACTCCGCCAATCCTGTCATTGGGCAAACACCGAAAACCGTTTGTAAGCAAAACAGGTATCTGGCATTTGGTATACCACGCTTTCATCATAACAAAATGACATTCCTGATCAAGCACAAAAATTACGAGGCGCAAACTATATTTAATTACCATTTCCTAATATAAATAAACGCTTTTTATTTCTGGCTTGTACGCCTCTTCGACCTTGCGGTTTGTTTCTGGTATGTGGTATACCTGATGCACTGGAAGGTCGAAAATCGGTTTACAGAAGCATGCATTTCGGGCCATAGCCTAGAGGGTCGCGGATGAACAGTGGCTGAACGATCGGGACAGCGAATGAACCTTCATGAATATCAGGCCAAGGCGTTGCTGCGGGAATACGGAATGCCCAGCCCGCAAGGCGGCGTCGTGTCCACCCCGGATGAAGCGGCCGCCCAGGCAAAAGCGCTTGGCGGCGACTCATGGGCCGTGAAGGCCCAGATTCACGCCGGCGCCCGGGCCCAGGCCGGCGGCGTGCGGCTGGTATCGTCCCCCGAGGATGCCGCCGCGGCGGCGCGCGACATGCTGGGCAAGCATATCGTCACGGCCCAGACCGGCCCCGAGGGCATCGCCGTCAAATCGGTCTATGTGGAGATGGCCCGCAACGTTGCGAAGGAAATTTACGCCGCCATCCTGGTCGAGCGGAAGAAGGCCAGCGTGGTCGTCCTGATCGGTCGCGAGGGTGGCAAGGGCGTGGAGCGCACGCTGGCGCGCCGCGAAACCCTGTTCGAGCTTCCTTTCGGGCCGAACGGCGCCGAGCAGACCGGCATAACCGAGCTGGCCGAGTTCCTGTCGATTCAGCAGGATCAAGCCGAAAAGGTAGCCGACAAACTGACCCAGGCCCGGCGCGCCTTCATCGAACTGGACGCCCGCCTGATTGAAATCAATCCGCTGGCGCTGACCGCCGAAGGCGATGTCGAGGCGCTGGATGCCAAGATGATCATCGACGACAATGCCATGTGGCGTCATCCCGAACTGGAAGAGCTGCGCGACGAGGACGAAACTCATCCGCAGGAGCGCGCGGCCGACCGGTTCGAGATCAACTATGCCCGCGCGGATGGCGATATCGGTATTCTTACAATGGGCGCCGGCCTGGGCTTGGCGACGATGGATATGGTCATCGATGGCGGTGGCAGGCCGGCCAATTTCATGGATGTGCGGCCCATGGCGACCCGCGAGCAGGTGGCCGAGGGCGTCAAACTGCTGCTGGACGACGAGCGGGTGAAGGTCATACTGGTGATGGCGGTGGGCGGCGGCCTGCTGCATTGCGACACCATCGCCGAGGGGCTATCCAGCCTGTTCCGAAAGACCGGCGCAACCAAGCCGGTGGTCTATTACGCCGCCGGCACGGGCAAGGAGATCAGCGAAATGACGCTGAAAAACCAGGGCGTCCCGGTGGCCATTACCGCGAGCATGGAAGAGGCGGTCGAGGAAGCCGTGCGAATCGCTAGTGTTGTGTAACAGATATATGATACCCATGGGACGGCCTTGCGAGGCCATCCGGCAAGGCGCGTGGCGCGCCGCGATGCCGGCGCATCGCAAGCGGCGCGCAACGCGGACGGTGGGTTCGCAAGGCCGCCCTTCGGGTCGTGTTTCCCGCCCCCCCGGTGCGTCGGGCGCACTTGACGATGCGCAAGCATCGCCCGCGCACGCCCTCCTGCCGGGGAGACGGGAAACACGATCCCATGGGTATCATATATCTGTTACACAACACTAATCGAGGGCCGCCTGATGTCCATACTCGTCGATCGCAATACCCGGGTCATCATTCAGGGCATCACCGGCAAGACCGCAACGCGCATGACCGAACGGGCCATTGCCGGCGGCACCAATGTGGTCGGCGGCGTGCGCCCCGGCCGTGGCGGCACGCGGCATCTTAACGAGCCAGTGTTCGATACCGTCGCCGAGGCCGTCAAGGCCACGGCGCCCGACGCCACCGCCATCTTCGTGCCGCCGCAACACGCGGCGGATGCGATGATCGAGTCGATCGTGGCGGAAATCCCGTTGATTGTCTGTGTGACCGAGCGCATCCCGGTGCTCGACATGGTGCGCGTCAAGGCTGCGCTGGCGGGGTCGAAATCCCGGCTGATCGGTCCCAACTCGTACGGTATCATTACGCCAGGTGAATGCCGCATCGGCGTCATGCCCGACCGGCCGCACACCCCCGGCAAGATCGGCATCGCCTCGCGCTCGGCGACGCTGGCCTATTCCGCCGTGGACCAGACGACCCGGCTTGAGCTAGGCCAGTCCACCTCGATCGGCATCGGCGGCGACCCGGGCCACGGCATCGGCTCCGCCGAAAGTCTGGAGCTGTTCCTGGCCGACAACAAGACCGCCGGCATCGTGCTGATCGGCGAGTTGGGCGGATCCGACGAAGAACAAGCCGCCGCCCTGCTGAAAGCGGAAAAACCGAAAAAACCCGTGGTCGCCTATATAGCAGGGGTCCACGCCCCGGCGGGGCGCCGCATGGGCCATTCAGGCACGATCGATTTCTTCGGCGACCGCTCCGCCGCCGGCAAGATCGAGGCCCTGAAGGATGCCGGCGCCATCGTCGTCGACAGCCCGACCCTGATCGGTCACGCCATGCGCCAGGCCCTCTGGCGTTTATAGACGCTTCCTTCTCCCGGCGACGGGCAAACCTAAAGGTCAAATTGATGGGCTCAGATATTCCCGCAACGATGAAAGCCGTCGAAGCCACCGACCCCGGCGGCGCCGAAGTCTTGAAAGCCTGCACGCGGCCGACGCCGACCGCGGGTCCCGGCGAGGTGCTTGTCAAGGTCGCCTTCACGGGCGTCAACGGACCCGACCTGATGCAGCGGCGCGGGCTTTATCCGGCGCCCAAGGGAGCCTCGGACCTGCTGGGGCTGGAAATCGCTGGCGAGGTCGTCGCGGTCGGCGATGGCGTTTCCCGATGGTCCGTGGGGGACCGGCTGTGCGCGCTGACCAACGGCGGCGGCTACGCGGAATACTGCGCGGTCGACGCCGAACATTGCATGGAAATCCCCGGCGGGTTGGAACTGGCCGAGGCCGCATCCCTGCCCGAGACCTACTTCACCATCTGGAGCAACATCTTCATGACGGCCGGCCTGACGGCGGGCGAAACCTTCCTGGTCCATGGCGGCGCCGGCGGCCTGGGCACGACGTCGATCCAGCTTGGCAAGGCTTTCGGCGCGACAGTCGTGGCGACGGAAAGCCCAGCAGAACGCTGCGCTTTTTGCCTCGAACTTGGGGCCGACCGGGCGATCGATTACAACGAGCAGGATTTCGTCGAAGTCGTCCGCGAAACATTCGGCGGCGCTGACGTTATCCTGGACATCGTCGGCGGGCCCTACATTGCGCGCAACATCAAGGCGGC
>JADFVY010000147.1 GCA_015222795.1 Pseudomonadota bacterium
GTCCTTGTCGGCCGGCTTCATCTGGCCATGCACCAGCGCCACGCGGTCGCCGAAGCGGGCGGCCAGTTCCGCATACCGGGCCTCGGCGGCGGCCATGTCGGTGAGCTCGGATTCAGATACCAGCGGGCAGACCCAGTAGGCCCGCGCACCCTTGGCCATGGCGCGGCCGACACCTTCCACCGTTTCCTCCAGGCGGGCCAGCGGCGCGATGCGGGTGTCGATCGGCTGCCGGCCGGCCGGTTTTTCGGTCAGGCGCGAGTTTTCCAGGTCGCCATAGGCGGTCAGCATCAAGGTTCGTGGAATCGGCGTCGCGGTCATCACCAGCATGTCCACGCCGCGCCCCTTGGCCGCCAGGTCGAGCCGCTGATGGACCCCGAAGCGGTGCTGCTCGTCGATTACCGCCATCATCAAATCCTGAAACACCACGGATTCCTGAAACAGCGCATGGGTGCCCAGGGCGATCTTTATGGAGCCATCCGCCAGTCCTTCCAGCGTTCGACGGCGCTCGGCGGCCTTGTCGCGGCCGGTGAGAACCGCAATCTCCACGCCCGCCGCGCGCGCCAGCGGTTCGATGGAGGCATAGTGCTGGCGCGCCAGCAGTTCGGTCGGGGCCATCAGGGCCGCCTGTCCACCGGCTTCCACCGCATTCAGCATCGCCAGCAGCGCTACAATCGTCTTGCCGCTGCCGACATCGCCCTGCAGCAGCCGCAGCATGCGCGAGGGCGCGTTCATATCGGCATGGATCTCGCCAAGCGCCACCTCTTGCGATGCCGTCAGGGAGAAGGGCAGGGCGGCGGTCACCTTTTCCCGGAGACCACCGTCGCCGGCGACGGAGCGACCCGGCAGTTTGCGCTGGGTGGCCCGGATCAGCGCCAGGGCCAGTTGGTTGGCCAGCAATTCGTCATAGGCCAGCCTTTCGCGCGTCGTGGTCAGGGGCGACAGAGCCCCTTCGCTCTCGGGCGCATGGGCTGCGCGCAGGGAATCCAGCCAACTCGCCCACTGGCGCTTCTCCCGGAACGCCGGGTCCAGCCACTCGGGAAGGTCCTCGGCCTTCGCCAGTGCCGCCGCAATCGCCTTGCCGAGCACCTTTGCACCCAGTCCCGCCGTCATGGGATAGACCGGCTCAACCCGGCGGATGGCGTCGGCTTCCTCCACGGGCACGACGTGGTCCGGGTGGGCCATCTGGATTTCCCCGGCGAAATGTTCGACTCGCCCGCTGACGACCCGCGTTTCGCCGACCGGCAGAAGGCGCTGCAGATAATCGGCCCTGGCATGGAAGAAAACGAGGGTCAGGAAACCGCTGTCGTCCGAACAGCGCACCTTGTAGGGCTTGCGTTTGTCATGGGACGGAAAATGGGTTTCCACTTCGACCGTAAGTGTAACCACGCGGCCTTCCGGCGCCTCTGTGATCTTCGGCGAATAGCGGCGGTCGACGATCTCACGCGGCAGATGCCACAGCAGGTCAACCAGATGCGGCCCCGCCAGGCTCTCGACAAGCTTGGCATTGCGCGGCCCGATTCCCGGCAATCCGGTGATGGCGGCAAACAGAGGGAACAGGATTTGCGGGCGCAATGGACTCATCCGGCGGGTTTCGGTGAGCCGATTGTAACCGATGGGGCCGGCAAACAACCAGTGCATTCCTATTGTTCGGGATTTACGTGGGGCCACGGTCGTTCTATATGCAGGCCCATCATGACGAACCCCGACAAATCGCTGGAGACGACGCGCAAGCGGCTGCTGTTTCGTAGCTGGCATCGCGGCACGCGCGAGATGGACCTGCTGCTGGGCCGCTTCGCCGAACGCAATCTGCCGACATTTTCCGCCAGGCAGGTGGAACTCTACGAGGCACTGCTGGAATATGGCGACAATGATCTTTATGACTGGATGACCGGGCGCGTAGAACCACCCACGGCGCTGAACCACGATGTCACAAAGCTTCTTATGGACTTTAAATTTACCGTTTAATGAATTGATAGAACTCAATAAACATTTTGGCATGCCCGGGCGCACTGAATGTGGCAGCGTCCCCGACGGGCTGGACGCGGTTCTCGTCGCGGGGGCCCGGACGACCTCGGTCAAGCGCCCGATCCTGCATATCGCGCGCGACGACCTGCGCATGGCGCGCATGGAAGCGATGCTGCGGTTCGCCGATCCCGGCCTGCCGGTATACTCGGTGCCGGCCTGGGATTGCCTGCCCTATGACCGCGTTTCACCCAACGCCCAGATCGTGGCGGCGCGGCTGGATGCACTGGCGCGATTGGCGGGGGGCGGCGAGAGCAGCCCCGTGGTACTGACCACCGTCAGTGCGATATTGCAGCGATTGCCGCCGCGCGGGTTGCTTGCCGAGGCCACCTTGTCGGTGTGTGTCGGCGAAAGCGTCAGCCAGCGCCGGCTGAACGATTTCCTGACCCACAATGGCTATCACCGCGCCGGCACCGTGCGCGAGCCCGGCGAATACGCAATCCGCGGCGGCATCATCGACCTCTTCCCGCCGGGCGAGGAAGAACCACTGCGGCTCGACTTTTTCGGCGACGAGCTGGAAACGGTGCGCCGTTTCGACGCCATGACACAGCGCACGACCGGCAACGAGGACAGTTTCACGTTGCGGGCAGTCAGCGAGACCCCTCTGTCGGAAGAAAGCATCCAGAAATTTCGCCACGGATACCGCGAAACATTCGGCGCCACGACCGAACCCGATCCCCTGTACGAGTCGGTCAGCGCGGGACAGCGTCATGTGGGCATGGAGCATTGGCTGCCCTTGTTCCATGACCATCTGGAGACATTGTTCGATTATCTGCCGGGCGCCGCGATAACGCTCGACCATCAGGTGGAGGAGGCCGTGGCGGCCCGCCTGGACCTGATCGCGGAATATTACGATGCGCGGCGCACCATGCTTCCCTCGACCCAACGGGATGCGCAGAGTGCGGCGGCGACGGCAGATGTCTACAAACCGGTACCACCCGACAGTATGTTCCTGACCGCCGATGAATGGCACGGGGCTCTGGAATCGCGGCCCGTGGTTGCCTTCGCGCCCTTCGCCTTGCCGGACGATCGGCCGGGTATTATCGATGCCGGCGGACGGCGGGCGCGCGATTTCACCGAGGCGCGCGCCAATCCCGATATCCAGCTATTCGACGCGGTGCATGAACGGCTGGCGGCAGAGTCCACGGGGCGGAATGTCCTGATTGCCGCCTACAGCGTTGGCTCTCGTGACCGTTTGTCTACCCTGCTGGGCGAGCATGGGGTCTCGCCGATCGTCAATGTAGGCGACTGGCGCGAGGCCATGGCGCTGCCGCGCGGCGCCGTGGGCATGGCCGTGGTCGAGCTGGAGAGCGGTTTCTCGGTCGAGTCGGCCACCGTTTACAGCGAGCAGGACATACTGGGCGACCGGCTGTCGCGTCCCGGGCGCCGCCGCCGGCGTCCCGAAAACTTTATCGCAGAATACTCTACCCTGGCCGAAGGCGATTTCGTGGTCCATGCGGATCATGGCATCGGGCGCTATGACGGGCTGGAAACCCTGACCGTCGAACGGGCGCCCCATGACTGCCTGCGGCTGATTTATCATGGTGACGACAAGCTTTTTCTGCCGGTCGAGAATCTGGACGTACTGTCGCGCTATGGATCGGAGGATTCCGAGGTTCAGCTCGACAGGCTGGGCGGGCATGCCTGGCAGGCGCGCAAGGCCAAGGCCAAGGAGCGCATCCGCGATATCGCCATCGAGTTGCTGAAAGTCGCGGCCGAACGCCAGCTGCGCAAGGGCGTTACGCTCAATACGCCCGAAGGCGCCTATGACGAATTCGCCGCGCTCTTCGAATGGACGGAAACCGACGACCAGCAGCGCGCGATCGAGGATGTGCTTAAAGACCTGGCGTCAGGGCGCCCGATGGACCGGTTGATCTGTGGCGATGTGGGGTTTGGCAAGACCGAGGTCGCCCTGCGCGCGGCCTTCGTCGCCGCCATGCAGGGTTACCAGGTGGCGCTTGTCGTGCCCACCACGCTGCTGGCGCGGCAGCATTACGAGAATTTCAAAAAGCGCTTCGCCGGCCTGCCGGTAAGGATCGGTCAATTATCGCGCATGGTCAGCGCGAAAGACGTCGCGGCCACGAAGGCCGGCCTTGCCAGGGGCGATATCGACATCGTTATCGGCACCCATTCGTTGCTCGCCAGGGGCATGGAAATCGCTAATCTGGGCCTGTTGATTATCGACGAGGAACAGCATTTCGGCGTCGCCCAGAAGGAACGGCTGAAGCAGATCCGCGCGGAGGTCCATGTATTGACCCTGACCGCGACGCCAATCCCGCGCACCTTGCAGATGGCGCTGGCCGGCGTGCGCGAGATGAGCATTATCGCGACGGCGCCGGTGGACCGGCTGGCCGTGCGCACATTCGTGCTGCCCTATGACCCGGTGATCGTTCGCGAGGCCATCCTGCGCGAGCAGTTCAGGGGAGGGCGGACCTTCTATGTCTGCCCACGCATCGCCGATCTGGCGCGCGTTCATGAACGCCTGAAAACCCTGGTGCCCGAAGCCAAAATTGCGATGGCCCATGGCAGGATGACGCCGGGCGACCTTGAGGAGGTCATGACCGGTTTCCTGGAAGGGCGCTTCGACATTTTGTTGAGCACCAACATCATCGAGTCCGGCCTGGATATTCCCGAGGCCAATACCATGATCGTCCACCGCGCGGATCGTTTCGGTCTGTCGCAGCTCTACCAAATTCGCGGCCGCATCGGGCGCTCGAAAACCAGGGCATATGCCTATCTGACGCTGCCACCGGGCCAGGAGTTGACGCCGGCCGCCCGGAAACGGCTGGAAGTCATGCAGACCCTGGATACACTGGGCGCCGGCTTCACGCTGGCCAGCCACGATCTCGACATTCGCGGCGCCGGCAATCTGCTGGGCGATGAACAATCCGGCCATATCCGCGATATCGGCGTGGAGCTTTACCAGCATCTGTTGCAGGAAGCGGTTGCCGCGGCCAGCGCCAAGCAGGCGGAAGCGCCGGTGGAAAGCTGGACCCCGCAGATTTCGCTGAGCATGCCGATCCTTATCCCCGACGATTACGTGTCCGACCTGCCGGTGCGGCTGGGGCTATACCGGCGGTTGGCGTATCTGGTGGACCCCGAGGAGATCGAAGGCTTTGCGGCGGAGCTGATCGACCGGTTCGGCCCCATCCCAGATGCCGTGGAGAACCTTCTTCAAGTGATTGGCATAAAACAACTTTGTCGCCGCGCTGGTATCGAAAAGGTGGATGCCGGCCCCAAGGGCGCCCTGCTGACACTGTATGAAAACCGCTTCGCCAATCCTGAAAAACTGGTAGCCTATATTCAGAAACAGGCGGGAACCGTAAAACTGCGCCCCGATCAGAAACTGGTTTTCATGAGGGGCTGGGATGACGCAAAAATTCGCGTGCGCGGCGTGCGGCAGTTAATGGGTGAACTGGCTGAGTTGGCGGACGCGTGATTACGGCCCCGCGGCCTGTCGTTCTTCCTCGCGCACCAGATCGAAGACCGGGCCAAAGGCTTCCGGCTCCTGCGCGCCGACGACGGCGTAGCGGCTCTCGACAATGAAGCAGGGGACACCGTCGATGTTCATCGACACCGCGAAATCATGTTCCTTGCGAACTTCCTCATCTTCCCCGTTGCCCGCCAGCCAAACGCGGGTCTCTTCCCGGTCCAGCCCACAGGCGCCGGCGATTTCGCACAGCACGTTGTTGTCGCCAATATCCTTTCCTTCCAGAAAATAACGCTGGAACAACATCTCCGCCACCGCGCCGTCCAGATCGGAGCGACCGGCGAAGCGGATCAGGCGGTGCGCCTTGATAGTGTTGGGGGTTCGTGCGATGCGGTCGAACTCAAAGGGGATGCCGACGCCTTTTCCCGCCACGCCGATCATATCGTATATTTCCGTGGCGCGTTCTCCGCCGCCGAATTTGAGGGCCAGATAATCAGCGCGATCCATGCCTTCCGGCGGCATGCTGGGATTGAGCTGGAAGGCGCGCCAGCGCACGGTGACGCGACCTGTCAGGCCGTTCAACTCAAGCGCCTTTTCCATCCGGCGCTTGCCGATAAAGCACCAGGGACAAATCGGGTCGGAGAATACGTCAATAATCATGCCGCTCTTGTAACACGTCACCGTCGGCCGTTCTAACCCCGACCGATCAAATTACGTTTACCGGCAGTTATTCCAAGAGGTCGCTGGCCCGCGAAATCATGTCTTCCAGGCTGTCGTTTTCCTGCAACTCGGTAAGGCCGGACTGAACATAGACCTCGATTCCGACGGGAACATTGTCGGTCAATCGGAATTCCGATTGATGCAGAACGCCTACAATGCGCTTGCGTACCCGTTCGGCGTCCTCCAGACCGGTATCGGGCATCAGGGCGACGAATTCGTCGGCGCCGGTCCTGCCAACGGTGTCTTCCACCCGCACCAGCGCCGCAAGCCAACTGGCCAACTGCTGGCGAAGCAGCGCTGCTTCTTCCATGCCGTAGAGCGCCGCGACCTCGCCAATGGTTGGCACGAAAAACAGAATCGCGGAAGAAATGGAGTCGTGGCTGCTCTTGTCCCCGCTAAGCTTATCGAGATGAGCGCGGATGAATTCGACGGAATAAATATTACCGAGTTCGTCTGCCGTCTTCGGCGCCAGGGTGGCCGCTATGCGCCGTCCCAGCGCACGGCGCCGGTCACGGCCGCGCAACAGCAAATGCAGATGAGCGTCGAGGAAATCGCAATCCACCGGCGTCTCCGCCACCACATTCGCGCCTTCGTCATAGGCACTGCCGTGATCGGGGAAAGCGCCATGTTCGGTTACCAGGAACAGGGGCAGATCGTATAAACGCCGGTCGTTGCGCACCGAACGGCAGAAGTAATCGCATTTCTCACGCATTTCCTCGTTGCGCACATAAACCAGCGCGCCATCGAAGGATTCATCCTCACTGCCCTCGATACGCGATCGTGCCCTGTAGGGGTCCGGCTCGGTGGAAAAGCCGATATCGGATTTGGGCAACAGCGGGCACAGGGCTTCAATCTCGCCTTCTTCCGACCCGACCACAAGTAAATGGCCGCCGGTTTCCTCGGGCGGGCAGGCGATGTTCGTGCCGACCTGAACACCGAATTCGCCGGCCGTGGCTGAACGCCGAACAAGTTCGGCCTCCATGCCTCCCAGCCGGGTCAGTGCCTGCATCCGCGCTACCAGTTCGCGCCCGTCGGTGTCGTCCTCGAACACGTCGTCGGCGCCGGCCTTGCGGCAATCGGCGAGTGTACCCGGCGCGTCACCGATGTCGATCGCGGCGAGGGGAACACGCTGTGCCTCGCTATTTGCCTTGGCGGCACGAATCAGGTCCAGCCCCGCGGGGCCTGAAATGCTGACCAGCGCAACACCCGGACGATGCTTTTCGATGGCGGCCAGAATATCCGTCCCGGCGGGTTCGCTCGCGCATCGATAGCCCGCTGCGTCCAGCGCGGCGACACGACCATCGTCAGATCCTGCACCGATGATTAAAATAGTGGCGGGATTACCCATGACTTCCCCTTGTTTGAAGCAATCGCTGCCTAATAGTCCATGCCACCGCACCCGCCGTCTAGTAGAATCTTATATACCCCGGGCGACGCATTGCAATTGCGCTAGATCAACGACGGGCCACCGTCCCCGGGGGACAATGAATCCGGCAGACAATCAGCAAACTATTTCTCGAGGGAAATTATGCAGATACCTGTACAGATCGCCTTTAGAGGCATGGATAGTTCCCCGGCTCTTGAGGCCCGCATCAAGGAAAAAACGCAAAAACTTGAACAATATCATGACCGAATAACATCTTGCCGGGTGGTGATCGAAGCCCCGCACAAACGCCCGCGAAAGGGCAAGCTCTATGTGGTGACCGTCGATGTTACGGTGCCGGGCGCTGAACTGGTGGTCAATACCGAAAAGCGCCACCATCATTCACACGAGGATGTTTATGTTGCGTTGCGCGACGCCTTTAATGCCATGACCCGGCAGCTTGAGGATTACGCAAGAGAGAAAAACGGGCAGGTAAAGACCCACGAGTCGCCGCCACAGGGAACCGTCGCGCGACTGTTCCAGGATCATGGTTTCATCGAAACACCGGACAGGGGCGATATCTACTTCCACCGCAACAGCGTCGTTGGCGACAGGTTCGACGAGTTGAAGGAGGGGGGACAGGTCCGCTTCGCCGCCACCCAGGGTGAAAAGGGGCTGCAGGCGACCACCGTGCACCCGCCGGCGAAGTAGTCAGGCGGCGTCCTCGGCGAGGCAGGCATCGAGAATATCGATCGCCGCGTCCATTTGATCGCGCGATATGGTCAGCGGCGGGGTCAATGTCAGCACGTTGCCCATGGTGGTCTTGAAACTCAGGCCCCGGTCCATGGCGCGATAGAGAATGTCCTCGGCCAGCGCCGCGTCGGGCTCGCGGCTGTCGCGGTCGGTAACCAGTTCCACGCCCATCAGCAAGCCTCGTCCGCGCACGTCGCCGATTGCAGGGTGGCGATCCATCAGCTCGAACAGGCGCTCAAGCGCGTGCGTGCCCATGGCGGCGGCGTTTTCCACCAGCCCCTCATCCTCGATGATCTCAATCGTGGTCAGCGCGGCGCGGGTGGTGACCGGATTCTTCTCGTGGGTGTAATGGCCGAAGGCCCAGTCGCCGGCGACATCCAGTTCCGGCCGGCACAGGGTAGCGGCAATCGGCAGGATGCCGCCGCCCAACGCCTTGCCCAGCACCAGGATATCAGGGACCACCCCGTCATGCTCGCAGGCAAACATGCGGCCGGTCTTGCCCAGCCCGGTGGGGATCTCGTCGAAGATCAGCAGGGCCCCGTGATCGTCGCAGGCGCGGCGCACCTCGGCCCAGAAACCCGGCGGCGGGATATAGGGCACGGCGCGGTTGGGTTCGGCGACAACGGCCGCTATGTCGCCTTCTCGTTCAAGGATATAGCGCACCATGTTCGCGCAAATTCTACCGCATTCGTCGCCATGCGGTTCACGCCCGGTATGGGAATAACCGAAGGGATTGCGGTAGCAGTCGAAAGGCGGCACATGTTCCGCGCCCGGCAACAGCGGTCCGATCGGGCCCGAACGGAACATCTGTTCGCCGCCGACGCTGGCGGCCCCGAAGCCGGCGCCATGGAACGAATCCCAGAAGGATATGGTCTTGAATCGCCCGGTCGCGGCGCGCGCGATCTTCAGGGCGATCTCGACCGCGTCCGACCCGCCGGTCGCGAACAGCACCTTTTCGAGATTACCCGGCGCGATTTCCGCCAGTTTGCGCGCTAGGGCCGTCGCGGGCTCACAGGCAAAACGCCGGGGCGCGAAGGGCAGGGCGTCCATCTGCGCCGCGATGGCCGCCTTCAGCCGGGGATGGCCATAGCCGATATGGTGGACGTTGTTGCCGTGGAAATCCATGTAGCGCCGGCCCTGGACATCCTCGATCCAGATGCCCTCGGCGCGGGCGATGGCATTCAGGCAGGGCGTCGAAACCGATTGATGCAAAAAATAGCGGGCGTCCTCGTCGAGGATCGCCCGCGTGGACTCATCGATATTGCGCGCCGACCATTCGCGGCGTTTAGACGAGCGGTTTGACTCGCCCTCGCTTTGCAGGGGCGGGGCGCCGTTTTCGCCCTGCTCGCCGGTCATTAGCTGTCAGCCGCCGTAGAAGACGTTGTCGCCGAGATCCTTCATTTCGAGGATTTCCTCGTCTGGGCGCTTCTTGGGTTCATGGGTGATGGTGGCGTCGATCACCTCGCCAATGACGATATGGTGGTCGCCCTTCTCAACGATTTCCACCACTTTGCATTCCACGCTGGCCTGGGCGTTGAGCAGGAGCGGCGCGCCGGAACTGCCGGAACGAAAGGGCTCGCCGCTGATCGTATGGCCGTCGCGCTCGGCGGGCTTGAAGAAGGCGAAGGCCAGTCCTTGCTGCCCCTTGCCCAGCATGTTGAGGGCGAAATGGCCGGCCGATTTCAAAATGGCATAGGCCCCGGAATCGGCCTTGACCCCGACCACCACCATCGGCGGCGCGAAGGAGGTCTGGGTAACCCAGTTCACCGTGGCCGATCCGACCTGGCCGTCGGAATCCTCGGCGGTCAGCACATAGATCCCGTACGGAATCATCCTCAGCGCGGTTTTCTTTGCATTATCGTCCATGATGTTCGCCCCATATGCTGTTTCATTAATCTGTGTGGCCTGCCATCCGAAGCCAGGCCGGTTTCCACCCTTCAGTACAAACGTCTCCCTGCGCCGAAGGCGTAGGGTGGCGGATGGGGTGGGATTCGAACCCACGAGACGCGCAAACGCCTGCCGGTTTTCAAGACCGGTGCCTTCAAC
>JADFVY010000148.1 GCA_015222795.1 Pseudomonadota bacterium
CCCGCGCCCGCGCCACCTGAACCCGCGCCCGCGCCACCTGAACTCGCGCCCGCGCCACCCGCGCCCGCGCAGCCTGTCGCGCCGCGCGTGATCAGGACGCCACCGTCCACGCCGTCGGAGCGCGCCGCGGTGTTTGCCGGCGCCTTTGGCAAGAAACCGGCTGCCGCACCGCCACCGCCTGGCCCGGCGCCACAGACCCCTTCGCCAGAAACGCCATCCGGCGAGTCCGGAGACGACCCCCCCATGGGCCTGCCGTCCCTTCCGCGGGAAACCGGGGCGGCTCATCAGGATCTCCCGCTGCCCTCTGAAAATGTGATCTCGTCAACGCATGGGTCCGCGCCTGCCATGGTGGATGCTGCCCTGGCCGAAATTGAACCCGAACCGCCACAATCCGCCATGCCGTTTGCCCCGGTATCGCCGCCGCTGGTCTACGAGCCGCTGCCGGATATCGACCTGCCGCAATCAGTGGCGCCGGCCGAGCCCCTGTTCTCGTCGCCCAAACGCGACCCGCAACCCGCACCGCCGTTGTTCCCGCCGGCCATAGCCGCCGGTTCAGAGGTTATGGAAAGCGATGGCGAGGCGATATCCGGGCACGCGGGCGAGCCTGAGTCCACAGCCGTCGCGCCGGAAGGGCCGTCCGCGCCGGATGCCGCCGATGCTGCGGAAGGCCTGGAACCGGAACCGGAACCGGAGATGGAACCGGAACCGGAGATGGAATCGGAATCGGAGATGGAATCGGAACCGGAGACGGTCGGGGATGATCTCGGCGACCTTCCTATCGGCATGCTGGCGGCCCTGGGGAAAGGCGAGGCCGAGCCGCGGAACCAGTTTGCGGAATCGCCGGATATGGATGAAGAAGAGGAAGACGCAGACGCAGACGCAGACGCAGACGCAGACGCAGATGAGGCGGTGTTTCACGCGGAGCAGCATGAACCGGGCGACTCTTCTTCGATGGTTCACGGTGGAGAAGACGAGGATGCCGTTCTTCGTCCGCAAAAACGAGTGCTTCTCGATCCTACCGTCGAGCCGGACAGGGGTGGAGTTCCGGCTGATAATCCAGGAGAAATTCCGCTGGGCGACAGCCCGGAGGAGATGGCGAGAGCCGCGAAAATGCTTGGTATCGATTTCCGGGGCGACGACTCGTCCGTTGATGCCGTGGACCCTGAAATGGCCAAGGTCGCCAAGCAGTTGGGTATCAGTTTCCGCGATTCCAGCGCGAACGAATTGCAGGATGCCGAACTTGCGGACGCGGCCCTTAAACTGGGTATAAGTTTTCGCGATGAAGATTCAAAATCGACCAAACCACCAAAATCACTGCTCGTAAAGTATCTGCCACTGCTCTTTGTCTTTTGCATCGTTTTTGTCTTGTTCTTGCTGGGCATGACATTCTCCGGGGAACTGCTGGCGTTGCTCTGAAGTTGAGTTGCCTCAGCCGGATTGCGCCTTGTCGGATTTGATGCAACGATACAGACCACTAGTGGAGTGAATCAGACGAATGGGCGACTTCATCTGGCGACCGGAATACAGCGTCGGCGACGAGCACCTGGACGAGCAGCATCGGGGGTTGATCGAGCTCATCGACATGCTGGAGGACCAATCTCATATGGACGAAGTCCTCGGGCGCCTGGAGATTTACATCGACGAGCATTTTCGCGACGAAGAGGGCATGCTGGCAAACGCGGACTATCCCGACCTGGCCGCCCATAAAAGACAGCACAAGGCGTTCGAGGAATGGCTGGCGGTTTCTCGCCGCGCCTTCCGCGAGCCGGAGGTTTCATCAATGCTGCGCGAGAGCATCCGCGCTTATCTGAAAAGCTGGCTGGTCAACCACATCATGGTGTCCGACAAGGACTACGCAAGCTGGCTGGACTGACCGGCGCCCCTTCCGCAAACAGTTTCTTAACCGCAATTGGATTAAGGTCTATTCGCTCATTGCCCACTAGTGGTCTCCACCCAACGGATGGTGCATATAAGGGGACATGACGAAGATGGAATGGAAGGCGAACTTTAGTGTCGGCGACACGAAGATGGATGACCAGCACAAGGGATTGATCGTGCTTGTCAACCAGCTGGCTGGCGAGAATGAAGTCGACGTGCGGGAAGCCCTGGAGAAGCTGCAGGAATATGCCGACATACATTTCCGCGACGAGGAAGCACTACTCGCCGAGATCGGCTACCCCGATCTTGACAAGCAGGCGGCCGAACATGAAACTTTCAGGAAGTGGCTCGACGAACAGCTGGAAACCTACCGGAACGGGGGCGGTTCGGATACGATACGGGCGCGGATTCAGAATTATCTCAGGATCTGGTGGATAAAACACATCCTGTTCAGCGACAAGGCCTACGCTTCCTATTTGAAGTGACCGCGGCGCGTGAGGGCCGAGACCGGCCTGAGCCCTATGACCCACCCAGCGAGCGCCAGAATTCGCGGGTGTTTTTTATCTGCAGCTTTTGGTGGCGTTCTTCCAGGCAGGTGCGTAAGGGATACCCGAAAGCCTGATCCACCGAACGAATGCAGGCGTCGAAGGTTTGCCGCGCAAGGGCCGGCGCGTTGCCGGCGACCCGCCGCCACAGGGCCTCGCGTTCGCTGGCCTGGATGTCGCCAGCCGCAGGCAGCGCGTTGACCAGACGCATGGCGACCCGCGCACTTGCGGCGCCTTCTGAATTTCCCTCCATAACCGCCTCCGCGGCCAGCCGCCAGGGGCCGGTGGCCGTTTCGATTTCCTCCGCCGTTAACGGGTCGGGATCGCCAGCCTCCGCGACCGGCAGCAGTGCCGCGCGCGGATTCACTTCCAGGGCCAGCGAGACTGGCCGCGCGCCGCCCAGGCGTTCCAGCGGCAAGCTGGCCTCGATCGCGGTGAAACCGTAACTGCTGCGAAACTCAACAAGTCCGCCGGCCTCGATTCTGGTCGTACGCCCGTCGGCCGCCGTGACGACCAGAACGACCTGATCCGCCCCTGCCGGCAGATAGACGCTGTCCAGGTCGGGCAGCAGCCGCTTCTCTTGCAGGCAGAAGGCCGACAGCAGGGCAGTGCATTTCCCCTTGGCGCATTGCATCGGCGCCGGTTCGGCGGTCGCCACCAGCCCCATGATCTGCGGGGCGGCGTATGCCGCGCCTGGCAAAAGCGCAAGCAGCGTAATGGTCAAGGCAAGGGTTGAGCGGAACATGCGGCGCTCCTTTCCAGCTATATCCATCAATCACGGGAATCGTGATGGCAAACGGCCCGTTCGTCAAATCAAATCTTTCTGTCAGCCCGCGAAGGTAATCAGCATCGCGAAGGCCGTCACGCCGGCAAATACGCCGGCCGCCAGATTCCGTTTCAGGCCGAAAAACACGGCGACCGCCGCGCCGACGCCGATCAGCCGGAAGGACAGCGGCGCTTCGGCCAGCAGGCCCTCGGGCAGGATTACCATGCGCGAAATCAACCCGGCCACCATCGCGTAGGCGATACATGAGAACAGCTTGAAGGCCTCGCTCTCCGGGCTCACCCGGCCACCGATCGCCACGGCCAGCGCCCGCCACACATAGGTCGCGGCGCCGCACAGCAGCACGATTCCCCATAGCTTCCAGTCCAGCCAATCAACCATCGCGTCGCCTCAGGACACGGTCGGCCAGATAGGCGCCCGTGCCGGCCGCCGCGCCGGTCAGCAACAGGCCCCAATCCGGCGAAATTAAATGAAACAGCGGCCCGGCCACCACGCCCGCCAGCACCGCCATGATCGCCGCGCGGCCGCGCGCATCGGCGAAGACCAGGGTGAAAAATACCGGATTCAGAAACACCAGCGTCAGCGTCACGTCGCGCGGCAAGGCCCCGGCCAGAACAAAGCCGGCGCCCGTGCCTAGCAGGGCGGCGCTGAAGCAGATCCCGGCGAAACCCGCGTAATAGGGCGGCCTGTCCGCGAGGGTCATGGCCGGCCCGCGGCGCATGAGCGCGGCCCACGGATTAAGCGACATGAATTGCGCGGCAACATAGCGCCAGCGCTTTTTGGGCAGCGCTTCGTTCAAAAGCGGCATCACGGACAGGAGCATCGGCAGGAACCGGGCGTTGGCCGCGGACGACGCGGCGATAATGGCGATCATCGGCGCCCCTAATGCATAAAGCTCGACCATGGCGATCTGTCCCGGCAGGCCCCAGGTCAGGGCGGTCGAGGCCACGGCGGTCCACAGGGTCAGCCCCGCCTCGCGCGCCATCGACCCGAAACCAACCATGCTGGCGAACAACACCAGCGCCGGCATGCCGGTGGCGTCGATCATCCCGCGGGCCGTTGGCCCGACGACCTTTTTATCGTTCGATATCATGGAATCGGACTGTCGTTTTTGGAGGCGCGATATTGCGGCGACCGCTCATGCCGCGCAAGTGCGCGCGGCCGTTTAATTTGCGACGAAAGGGTATTTTTCCGTATTGCCGGCCCGAATCTCCTCCGCCGCCACGACCAACGAACCGGCCGGATAGTCGCTGGTGTCCTCGGTTCGAATGAAATAGATCGTATCGGCGCCGTGATAGACCCGGTAGCAGTCCAACTTTCTTTCCGGGTAGGAAAAACAGGTTTGATCCGCCTCGGCCCACCAGGTCCCGAAATAAACCAGGCGTCGCTTCGGATCCTGTTCGGCATCCGGCTGAAAGACGCTGACGCCGCCACTACTGTAATATTCGATCCAGCCGCCCTCCCCCAAAGCGTAGCGGCCATAGAGGGTTTTGTCTCCGAACAACACCGTTGCCTGCGCTTCGTCCAGCGGTTTCAGGCCTTTTTTCTTCAGATCTTCCTCGAATTTCGCACTGGATTCATCGGTTATTTCTTCGGGCTCGCACCCCGCCAGGGCCAATCCCAGGCACAAGACCACCAATATTGTCGACATGTAACGCATACCAATTCTCTCAGGTTCTTGTCGCCGCTTTGATCCATAATATATTGCATAACGCGGCGGTAGGCCAACATGACGCGGTTTTCGTTATGCGCGTCGCTGTTGTGCGAGTGATACCCGCACCATCGGGCGCAAATACACTGGAATTTGAACCTTTGCCATATGAGAGAGCGGGACAATGAGTGGAACGGAGTCGGTAGATGTGGGGTCGGCGCCTGCGGGACGTCGCGGCGGGCGGAGCGGCGGCGGGCGCGAGGCGCGCCAGGCGGCGCGGGCATCCGGCGGCGCGGTGCGGTCGCCCTATGTGACGCGTAATCTTCGCCCGTTCGAGGTTCTCGACGAAGAAGGCCTCTCGATCATCGAGACCAACGCCGACACGGTGCTGGAGGAGATCGGCATCGAATTCCACGATGATGCCGAGGCGCTGGAAATCTGGCGCGCTGCCGGCGCCGCCGTGGATGGCACGCGGGTCCGCTTCCCGCGCGGCATGCTGCGCAAAATCATTCAGGACAATGCCCCGGCCGAGTTCATCCAGCATGCGCGTAACCCGGCCAACAATCTGCGTATCGGCGGTAACGCAACGGTCTTCGCGCCGGCCTATGGCCCGCCTTTCGTACGCGATCTGGATAATGGCCGGCGCTATGCGACGATCGAGGATTTCCGGAATTTCGTGAAGCTGGCCTATATGTCGAAGGCGATGCATCATTCCGGCGGCACGATCTGCGAGCCGGTGGATTTGCCGGTCAACAAGCGCCATCTCGACATGGTGGCCAGCCATATCCGCTATTCCGACAAGGCCTTTATGGGCTCGGTTACGGCGCCCAGCCGCGCCCAGGACACGGTGGACATGGCGAAGATCGTCTTCGGCGACGATTTCGTCGAGAATAATTGCTGCATCATCAGCCTGATCAACGCCAATTCGCCGATGACCTATGACGACACCATGCTGGGGGCGCTGAAGGTCTATGCGCGGCACAATCAGGCCTGCATCGTCTCGCCCTTCATCCTGTCCGGCGCCATGAGCCCGGTGATGGTCGCCGCGACGCTGACCCAGATCCTGGCCGAGGCGATGGCCGGCATGGCCTTTGTCCAACTCGTGCGACCCGGCGCGCCGGTGGTGTTCGGCACCTTCGCCAGTTCGATGTCCATGCAGTCCGGGGCGCCGACTTTCGGTACCCCGGAACCGGAACTGGTAATTTTCGGCGCGGCGCAGTTGGCGAGGCGATTGGGCGTGCCGTTCCGCTCCGGCGGGTCGCTGACCGCATCCAAGACCGCGGATGCGCAGGCGGCTTACGAATCCGCCAATACGCTGCAACCGGCGCTGCTGGCCGGCGTGAATTTCATGCTGCATGCGGCCGGCTGGCTGGAGGGCGGGCTGGTCATGGGTTACGAGAAATTCGTCATGGATGCCGACCAGTGCGGGATGCAGCAGGCCCTCGTCGGCGGTATCGATCTGTCGGAAAACGGGCAGGGCCTGGATGCCATCCGCGAGGTCGGCCCGGGCCAGCATTACCTTGGCGCCGCCCATACGCTGGCCAATTTCGAAACCGCCTTCTGGCGCTCGGACATCGCCGACAACAACTCGTTCGAACAATGGCAGGCCGAGGGCGAACAAGACGCCGCCCAGCGCGCGAACACGCGCTACAAGAAAATGCTGGCGGACTATGTAGCCCCGGACATCGATCCCGGCATATCTGAAGCGCTGGACGAGTTCGTGGCCAGGAAAAAGGCGGCGGAACCGGATTCGAATATTTGAGTCCGGCGCCGCCGCCTGAAACGCTGTTCCGGCCGATCAGGCCAACGGGTCGGGGCCGAAGCGGTTTTCGCCCTCGGCGCCTTTCAGAAAGCCCAGTTCGATCAGCAACCAGATGCCGCCGATAATCGGGATCAGCATGATTGCCTGGAACCAGCCGGACCGACCACGGTCATGGCAACGTTTCGCGCCGGCGGCGAGGCTGAACCATATGCCGATCAAGCTGAAAATGGACGAAAGGATACCGATTCCCCCGCCACCCATCCCGTCGTCGATCGTAAGGCCTGCCGTTATTTCGATAATAGTGAGCACGATAAGGATCGCGAGATAGGGAATAAAAAATTTCAACCAATAAGTACCCCGGCCGATTCTGCCTTCGAAAGATGTCCAGAGCCAAACAAAAGACTGATTATCGCTCGATTCCGTAGCTGTATCCGTATCTGACATTTTTCTCTCCGTGCCTGTATATTTCATGTGAGCGGCGTAGATTGCATCGATTTTATGAATTATTTGTTAATATTGCCGTATTTAAGAGAGATCCCATAACTTGCTTTTTCGGTTGTTTTGGCTCTCGCCGAGCATGCACACCCGGTCCCGGGGATGGGTGGCAAATTGATCCAGCACGAAGCC
>JADFVY010000014.1 GCA_015222795.1 Pseudomonadota bacterium
TCCGGTGGGGCTCCGCGGCCCGCCGGGTGCGTTGCGGCCCTCGAGCCGCGCCTGCCCGGTGGGCCGCGGAGCCCCATCAAATGGGTCTTTATCAGCGCCGCTTGGTATTACTGTTTCACGTCCCCGCTAACAGCGGTTCCAGTGCTCGCTTGATCTTGGGCGGAATCGGAACAGGACGGCGCGTCTCGCGGTCCACCCAAACATGGACAAACCGGCCCAGCGCGGCGGGTTCGTCCGAGTCATTGCGAAACAGGCCGATCTCATAGGTCACGCTGCTGGCGCCCAGCCGGGTAACGCGCAGGCCAGCGTCGATAATATCGGGAAACTTCAACTCACTGAAAAATCTGCAGCCCGTCTCGGCGACAACGCCGAAGGCGGTATCGTTGTGCATGTCCAGCCCACCCGCCTCGATCAGATGGTGATTCACCGCCGTATCGAAATAGGAATAATATGTGACATTGTTGACATGGCCATACACATCGTTGTCCATCCAGCGTGTCGGGATGGCCATGAAGTGCGGGAAATCGCCACGCACCGGCGCCGATTTATCGTTCATTGATATATCCTCGGGAAAACATGCCAATATGGGAATCCACAAATTTTTGGGCCGCCCCCTGGGGAGCGGCCCTGATTTTTATTGTGGGGCAGTTACAGCAGACACGAACCGGAACCCGTAAATGGTACTCACGGCTCCCTGAATTTTTGTCGGGAGGCACCGGTCGTGCGTGGTTCTGCTGATCTGCCTGCCTGTCCAACTTGCCCACGGCGGCTACGTTAGCGCCATAAATTGGGTACGTCAAAAAAAAATGAGCCGCACAAGGCGGCTCAAGTTGGACAGGGAGGCATAAACGGGGGATCGAATTCCCAGAGCATGCTTAACTAGGGGCCTCATAGGGCATCCCCAAGATGCACCACATCCCACTAACAAAAGGTTAACAACTGAGAGATATTCCATAAAAAAGATAGCATTTTATCTTTTTTGTTTGCCCGCCGATCAAAAACCGCTAAATTCAGCGCTTTATAGTCGGTAGAGAATCGATCAGCGCCTGTATTTTATTTGCGGAATACGGACTCGGCGGCCGATCGAGCTGAGTTTTTCCGTTTCATTTCTTCGCGGACCCGCACGATCTCTGCTTCAAGTTCGCCAATATATTCCTCGAGCGCCTCTATCGAGAGTACTTCAAGATTCTTAACATCCGGTTTCCGGGTTTTCGGTTCCAGATCTTTCTCATCCATGGCCGTGATCTCCTTATCGCCCGATTTTGGCCAATTCGGACGCCGCAATCAAGCCACAAACCGACCTCCGGGATGCATTCACCCATCGCGACGATTGCGCGGAAGCGTTTCTGCGTTATATAAGGCATCAACAATTTGTACATATGTCCCGGCCACGGTCGGACAGAAATCCCGGAGATTAAATTGGCCGCACCCCTGATGCCCAAGGCGACCGCCATCTGGCTGGTCGACAACACCACCCTCTCATTCCAGCAGATCGCCGACTTCTGCGGCTTGCATGCGCTGGAAGTCCAGGCCATAGCCGACGGCGAGGTTATGGGCGGCATGGCCGGCAACGACCCGGTTGCCAACGGCCAACTGACCCGCGAGGATATCGCCAAGGCCGAGGCGGACACGGATCACCGCATGAAACTGGCCGAGTCCGACATCCCCCAGCCTGTGTACCGGCACAAGGGCCCGCGCTATACGCCGGTTTCCAAGCGCCAGGACAAGCCGGACGCCATTGCCTGGATCCTGCGCCATCATCCCGAACTCAGCGATGCCCAACTCGGACGGCTGATTGGCACCACCAAACCGACGATCAACTCGGTGCGCGATCGTTCCCACTGGAACGTCACCAACCTGCGGCCTCGCAGCCCCGTGGAGCTGGGCCTGTGCAGTCATATGGACCTGACCGAGGAAGTGGAAAAGGCGCGCAAGACCCGCCGGGGCGCCCAGGCCGTGCCGATGACCGCCCCGGATATGCCGGAAGAGCCCGAGTTGCCGCCGGAGCCCCCGCGCTACGACTGAGCGTGTATGGCGCCTGAATCAGGCAGCTCAGCGACCTCGTCCTTCGAGACGGTCGCTACGCGACCTCCTCAGGATGAGGCATAAACGGTGGAGCCTCATGCTGAGGAGCCCCGAAGGGGCGTCTCGAAGCACGAGGTCGCGCCGCTCCGGCAACCGCCCTACTCCGCGACCGGCACCGTGTAGTTCAGCGCCAGACGACCGCCGTCGACATAAATGATCTCGCCGGTCATGTAGCTGGAATCCTCCGACGCCAGGAAAACGGCGACCTTGCCGATTTCGCTCGGCTCGCCAGCGCGGCCCATCGGCGTGCGGGCGAGAACCTTGTGCATCGCCGCCTTGTCGTTGGCGACGGACTTCAGCATTTCGGTCATGATCGAGCCCGGTCCGATGCCATTAACCCGGATCCCCTTGTCGGCCAGCGCCAGCGCCATGGCCTTGGTCAGCTGGTTCACCCCGCCCTTGGCGGTGACGTAGGGCAGGATATTGGGGATCGCGACGACCGCGTTGATCGACGACATGGTGATGATGGTGCCGCCGCCACCCTGTTTGACCATCTGGCGCGCCGCCGCCTGGCCGGTCAGGAACACGCCTTTCAGATTGACGCGCAGGACCGCATCGAAATCCTCCTCCGCCAGATCCAGGAAATCGGCGAAATTCACGATCCCCGCATTGGCCACCGCGCTATCGACCCGGCCAAATGCCGCGACCGCGCCGTCGATCAACGCCGTGACCTGGGCCTTGTCGCCCACATCGCAGGCGATGAAAGTCGCCTCGCCACCGGAGGTGCGAATAGCCGCGGCCACGGATTCACCACTCTCGGCGTTCATGTCCGAGACGACAACTTTCGCCCCCTCCGCCGCCATGCATTCGGCGCAAGCGCGCCCGAGCCCCTGCGCCGCCCCGGTCACCACGACTACCTTGTCCTTGAGACGCATCGTTCGTTCCTCCGCTGTTGGATATCAAGCGGGAGACTTGCCACGCCGGCCGGCTGGCCGCAAGGGGAAGTCCCCCAATTCAGCGGTTTTCGCGGCGGACGACGGCGCCACCTGGACCATGGTCAACACCACCCCCGATGGCGCCAGACGCGTTGTCGCCGCCGGCCTGGAATGGCAGGAACCGGAAAGGGAGGAGATTGACCCGGAGACTTGAGGAA
>JADFVY010000149.1 GCA_015222795.1 Pseudomonadota bacterium
ACACAGGCGCGCTGGGGCCAGTATTCCGCGCCGCCGATCCAGTCGCACCATACGGCATCCATTTCCGCCTTGGTCGCCATGTCCTTCAGGTAAACGGTGGCCTGCAGCAACCGGGTTTTATCGCTTCCAGCGTCGGCAAGGGTATTGTCCAGCGCCATCAGGGTCTGCCGGGTCTGTTCCGATATCCCCGCCGCGGACGTCGTGTCGGTGGCAACGGCATAAACCACCCCATTATGAACGGTCGCACGGCACCGTCCCCTGGATGTTCCAGCAATTCGCGTGATCGTCATGATTTCTCTTTCCCGGAATTGGAGTTCGAGAGGACGCACACCATATCTCAATTTGCCCCCGCCCCCTACTCCCAGCGGGCGAGGCTCCAGATTTCGTCGAATTCGGTGCGGGTGATTTCGTGGGCTTCGTGGTTCGGGCTGGCGGACAGCTCGGCGATCGTGGGCATCGGCAGGGCGCCCAGGGTGGTTTTGCCGGATGAGCGCTTTTCATTGGCGTAGCCGAGGCTGCCATCGGCGTAGAGTTCCACCTTACGGATTTCCATGCGGTCGTCTTCCATTTCGCAATAGAATGCGACCGGCTGTTTTTCCGAATCGTGGCTCCAGTGAACCTTCAGGTAAATCATTCCCACACCCTTGCGAAACGGCCCGGGCGCATGGGGCGCCAGGTTGCCGCTACTTCGATGGACGGAGAATAAGGCAAAAATCGCTTACCAGTGGTTAACGCGGCGACATGGCGGAAATCCGCCCCTTATACCAAGGCTCGCTGATAAAGACTCATGTGATGGGACTTTATCAGCGAGCCTTGGTATTACTCCGCCGCCTCGTCCTCGCCGGTGGCGAGGGAATGGCCCTGGTCGAATTGCAGCTTGGCGAGGCGGGCGTAGAGGCCGCCGGCGGTGGCCAGTTGTTCGTGGGTGCCCTCGTCGACGATCTCCCCCTGATCCATGACGGCGATGCGGTCGGCCTTCAGAATGGTGGCCAGGCGATGGGCGATGACGATGGTGGTGCGACCTTCCATCAGGCGCTCCAGGGCGATCTGCACCAGGCGTTCGGATTCGGCGTCCAGGGCGCTGGTGGCCTCGTCCAGCAGCAGCACCGCAGGGTCGCGCAGGATGGCGCGGGCGATGGCGATGCGTTGACGCTGCCCGCCCGACAGCTTCACCCCACGCTCGCCGAGATGGCTTTCGAAACCTTCCGGCAGGCGGTCGAGGAATTCGGTGGCGGCCGCCGCCTCTGCCGCGGCGCGGACTTCCTCGTCGCTGGCATCCGGGCGGCCATAACGGATATTGTCCCAGGCGTCGGCGCCGAAAATCACCGGGTCCTGCGCCACCAGGGCAAAGCGCGCGCGCACCGCCGTCGGATCGGCATCGCGCAGATCGACGCCATCCAGCCTGACCGTTCCTTCGGTCGGATCGTAGAAGCGCAGCAGAAGCTGCACGATGGTGGTCTTGCCGGCGCCGGAGGGCCCCACGATCGCCACGGTCTCGCCGGGGCTGACGGTAAGGTCCAGCCCGTTCAGCGCCGGGATGTCGGGGCGCGAGGGATAGTTGAAGCGGACATTTTCGAACCGCACCTCGCCGCGCGCCGGTTCCGGCAGGGCCACGGGATTGGCGGGCGCGGCGATTTCCGGAACGGTATTGAGCAGGTCCAGCAGTCGCTCGGCGGCGCCGGCGGCGCGCTGCAGGTCGCCCACGACTTCCGAGATCGCGCCGACGGAGCCGGCCACGATGACGGCATAGAAGACGAAGGCCGAAAGGTCGCCGGCGGAGATGCGCCCGGCGATCACATCATGGCCGCCGATCCACAGGATCGTGCCGACCGCCCCGAATACCAGGGTGATAACAACGGCGGTCAACATGGCCCGCGAGGCGATGCGCCGCACCGAAATATCGAAGGCTTCCTCCGTCAGGCCGGCGAAGCGGCCGCGGTCCTGGGTCTCGTGCGTATAGGCCTGCATGGTGCGGATGCCGTGCAGCGCCTCGTCGCCATAGGCCGAAAGGTCGGCGACCCGGTCCTGGGTCTCGCGGCTGAACCGACGCACGCGGCGACCAAAGATCACGATCGGCGCCACCACGAGCGGCACGAACAGGAAGACAAGGCCGGTGAGCTTGGGGCTGGTGACCGCCAGCATGGCACTGGCCCCGACGAACAGCAGGAAATTGCGAATCGCGACCGAGGCCGACGAACCGATCACCATCTGCAAAAGCGTGGTGTCAGTGGTCAGGCGCGACAGCACCTCGCCAGTGCGCGTGACCTCGAAGAAACCGGGACTGAGCCTGACCACATGATCGAACACGGCGCGGCGCAGATCGGCCACAACGCGCTCGCCGATCCAGGAAACCAGATAAAACCGGCTGTAGGTGGCCGCCGCCAGCAGCAGGATGACGGCCAGCATCACCAGAAGTGCTGTATCCAGCAGGCCGGCGTCGCCGCCGCTGAACCCCTTATCGACCAGCGAGCGCAGCCCCTGGCCCAGCGCCAGCACGGTCCCCGCCGCCACGACCAGCGCCACCGCCGCGCCGGCAGCCGGCAGCCAGTATGGCCGCACGTAACCCAACAATGCGGTCAGCAGCCGCATGTCGTTCGCCTTCGCCCGATCTTCTTTCAGGCTGGCATCCATATATGTGGGATGGCGCAGTGTCTTGCTCCCTCGGGTGATGAGCCGCCAGATTGCATATGAACACGCCCGTGGCAAGGGGCAACCGAGGCGGGATGATTCAGTTTGCGGCCGAGCCATCCAGCAACATCAACGCCTGGGCAACCACCGGGCTATTGGGCAGAGCCAGTCTCGCGACGACGGACCGGTGGTCGGATCCCGGGCCGGGACCCAGCCGGACATCCAGAGGCATCAGACCCTCCGGCAGCAAAATATGGTCGATCGGCACCGGGATGAGCGGCCACCAGCCGCGGAACCCTAGGTCGAAACTGAACCTCAGGCCACCGGCGACGGTGGTACCGGATGCTTTCGCGACCCTGTCCACGGCATTGCTCCATGGGGCCGCGTTGAAATCGCCGGCCAGCAGTACCGGACGCGGGAGATTCTTCAGAGGGTCTTCCAGCTGACCGATCTGACGGCCCTGCTGGAACGGGTATGGCCAGTGCAGATGCAGGGATGCGACGGTGACCGGCTGGCCACCGGCCAACACCCGCATCCAGGCCAACCCCTCGCCTTCGACGCAGCCCTTGGATTGGCCTGGCGCCCTGGGCAGGCGCGACAGCACCGCCTGGCCACCGACTCGCCCGGCGCGACAGAGAACGTGGAAAGGATAGTCCTCGGCCAGAATGTCGATGACGCGGTCGGTTTTGCCTGTCACTTCCTGCAGGGTCACGATATCGGCCTGTTCGCCACGGATAAAATCGGCCACGGCCTCCAGCGTGGTGTTGCGGAACGACAGGTTGAGCTGAACGATCGTGATAACCGGCGCCTCGCCATCCGCGCCGGCGCCACCCCAGGCCGGGAAAGCCGGCGCCATGCCGGCAATACCGGCGACTGAAACAGCCAGCGAGAGACCGGCATGCCGCCAATCGCGAACGACCGCCAGCAACAGCACCGTCAACAGCATGATCGCGGTCAGATGAAACCGGAAATGGGCCACGGAATCCGCCATCGGAAACCAGGGGGCCAGGAAGCTGAACAGGATAAAAAATCCGGTAAAAGCGGCGGCGATCAAATTTATCGCCCTGAAAATTTTACTGAACACGAATGCATTACCCTCTTGAATTTCGGCGGTCCTCACAATCGGGGGGTTATACCAAGCGGCACTGATAAAGACCCATTCGACCGGTTTCCCTTGTCCGCTCGTCAGGCGCGGTTCGCGCAGTGGTGCGCGCACCATAAGCGTGCCGCAACGCAGCGAGCGGTCAAGGGAAACCGGTCGAATGGGTCTTTATCAGTGCCGCTTGGTATTAATATCAAGCGAATATGTCCCATTGAAGGCGCCGGGTCGGATATGGTCATCCACCTGCGTGCTTGCAATGTTCGGCTGGCTTGGTTATATAGCCGCGCTGATTTACACGAGGATTGAGCGATGAAAACTGACATTCATCCTGACTACCATAAAATAACCGTCGAAATGACCGACGGAAGCACCTACGAGACCCGCTCGACCTGGGGCAAGGAGGGCGATGTTCTCAAGCTGGAAATCGACCCGAAATCGCATCCGGCATGGACTGGCGTGCATCGTCTCGTCGATTCCGGCGGCCAGGTGGCGAAGTTCAACAAGCGCTTCGAGAGCTTCGGCCTGAAGAAGTAGCTTGGGCGGGGGCCGTCACCATACGGCCCTGCGATGTGGAAAAGCGGACGCGCAATCGGGCGTCCGCTTTTTGCATGCGCGCGTTTCCCTTTAGCGCCGGAGCCGTTCGACGCCCAACACATCCTTGTCCAGGCCAAGCGCCGCGAGATCGGGCGGAAACTCGTCGCCCGCGATCAGCGCCGCCGCGATGCGCCCCATCGACGGCGAGGTCTGGATCCCGTAACCGCCCTGCCCGGCCAGCCAGAAAAACCCGGCCATATCGGGATCGAAACCGGCGATCAGCGTCTTGTCGGGCGCGAAGGTCCGCAAGCCCGCCCATTTATGGCCGACCCGCCGCACATTGAGCGTCGTCATTTTCTCCAGCCGGTCGATGGCGATTGCGATATCCATCTCGTCGGGCTGCGCGTCGCAGGGCGGGCTGGGTGTCTCGTCGGCCGGCGATACAAGCAGCTTTCCCGCATCCGGCTTGAAATAGAGCTCCTCGTCCGCGTCCAGGACGATCGGCCAGGTTGATATATCAACCCCGTCGGGCGGGTCGACCAGTACCACGGTACGTCGCTTGGGCGTCAGCCCCACTGGCCGTGCGCCCGCCAGCGCCGCGACCTCGTCGGCCCC
>JADFVY010000150.1 GCA_015222795.1 Pseudomonadota bacterium
CGGCATCGCGGCGCGACCTTCTCCTAACCGGAGGAAAACACAAGCCTGTGAAAACAACAACATATTCCGGGCCAGACTCTCAGTTTCGTAAAGTTACCGGCGCGCCGGTCTCTATGCCGTATTGCCGGGCCGCGCTGCCGCCATTGACCGCGATCTCGACGAGCCCCACCGCGTTTTCGTACCAGAAACCCTGGCTCTCGGCGACGTCGCCGAAGGTGCGGGCGCGGGAAAACAGCTTGCCCGTCACCTCGATTGTCGCCCGTTCGTTCAAGCCCGCGGCCCGAAGTCCGGTCATGACATTGCCGAAGCCGTCGATATAGATCGCCTCGGCCAGATCGTCGGGCCAGTTGGCGCCGGGCCGGCTGCGGTCGTCGCGCCAGTCCTTCGCCAACGGACTGCAGGCGGGCCATTCGTCCCGGGCCAGCATGGCGGCGACCGGCGCGAACAGGTCGCGGCCGTGGAACGAGGCGGAGAGTTCCTCCGGCCGCCAGTCGATGGTCCAGCCCTTGGCCCGCGCGGCCCTGCGCTGGACGATCTCGAACAGCCCGTTGCCGGGGCCGACGAAACGCCTGCCGCCCGCCGAGACGATAACCGGTGGCCGCTTGCCGCCGACGCCCGGATCGACAACCGCGACGCAGACACTGTCCGCCTCCATCCCGGCAGCCAGCGCGGCCAGCAGATAGGCGGCCCCGTGCGGATCGCGGGACGGCGCGTCATGCATCAGGTCGATAACGGGAACCGCCGGCGCCTGGCGCGCCAGCACGGCGCGCAGCAGCCCGGCATAGGGACCTTCAAGGCCATAATCGGTGAAAACATATATCATATCCGAACTAATGCATCGCACGGCGGCCGGTGGCAAGCCGCTCTCGACCCTTGACGAGCCGCGCGAATTGCGGGACAGCATTGGGTGTTGAATTTTAAACGATTTCCGGACCTGAATTTTGACCCGCCGTTACTGGCCATTTGCCGCCCTGTTTTCGATCTCGCTCCTTGCCGTTGGCGGGGCGGTATACGAATGGCCCGGCCTTGTGGCGGGGGACGGATCGATTTTGCCACTGCTGGCCTGGCTCATCGTCTGGCTGGGCTCGCTGATCCTGCTGGTTCCGCGGATCGCCGGGATTATCCGGAACGCCGGCGGAGAGGCTAGCGTAAATGAGATTGTCGACGCCCTGCCCTTCGGCCTGGCGCTATACGATCCCGACGGCAAACTACGCCATTGCAATGAAACCTTCCAGCAGGCCTTTCCCGACCTGGCGGTGCGCGCCGAATTCTCCGGAGAGCATGAAATGGCCGACGGGCGGTGGATGCGGCTGGAACGGCGGGAACTGGACAATGGCGCGTTCGTCGTGACGGCCCTGGACGTTTCGCGGATTGCCGCGCTGGAGGCTGATTTCCAGGCCGCCGGCAAACAGTTCCGCCAATTTCTTTCCACCGCCGCCGATTGGATATGGGAGACGGACATCCTGCATCGCTTCGTCATGGCAAGAACGGTCGCCATGGATGCCGAAATCACGAATTTCGGGTGGATGACGGGACGCAGCCCGGCGGAACTGGCGACCGGCGGCGAGGGTCCAGACAGGCAGGCGGTCGAGGGCTGCATGCGCGACATGGACCGCCGCCAGCGGCTGAATGATGTCAGCCTTACTCTCGACGCCGGAGACAGGATAATCCGGGTGCGCCTCAACGGCCTGCCACGATACGACGGCAACGGGGAGTTCCTCGGTTATCGCGGCGTCGGGATCTGGGAGCCCGCGGCGGCGGTAGACACGACGACAAGAAATGCGCGCCCGGTGCCGACTGAACCCGCCGGCCGTCTTCTCATCGTCGACGACAGCTCGACCAACCGCATGCTCGCCATGACCATATTGCGAAAGATGGGCTACGAGGCGGATGCGGTCGCGGACGGCCGCGAGGCGGTCGAGGCGGTGCGCGACGGTGACTATGCCGCGGTCCTGATGGATATCTGGATGCCCGGGATGGACGGGTTCGAGGCGACGGCGGCGATTCGGGACCTGCCCGAACCCCGGCGGGATATTCCCGTAATCGCCATGACGGCGCATACCGGCGCCGAGGAACGCCGGCGCTGCCTTGCCGCGGAAATGGACGATCATGTCGAAAAGCCGATCGATCGCGCCGCGCTGGCGGCCGTACTGCGCCGCCTGGCCGGGTCGCCGGCGAATCTGAATACACCGGCGGCCAGCGGGGCGGAATCGGTGGAGAATACGGACAGTCAACCAGCTACCAGTCTTGTAAGCGACGATGTGCTCAATCAGTTGCGCAACGATGCCGGTCCCGCGCTGGTCGGTGAGTTGATCGCCGCCTTCATGGCGGAAACTGACGAGAGGCTAGTCAGAATCGCAGTCGCGATCGATGCCGGAAACCATGAGGAAATCGCCGCCGACGGCCATTCCATGAAGAGCAGTTCCGGCACATTTGGCGCCCTGCCGCTGCAGGCTCTTTCCGCAAGGCTGGAGGCTGCTGCAACCCAGGGCGACACGACGGCGCTGGCCGCCGCCCATGCCGAGTTGCCGGACCTTGTATCGGAAACCTGGCGCGAATTCGCCATCCGTGGTTTTCGGCGGGAATAGCCTCTGAAATCAGGCCTCTTCGCTCTCCCAGGACAGTTTTTTGCGATAAATGGTGGATGGGGAAACGCCCAGTTTCGCCGCCGCTTTCGGTATGTTCCCGTCACAGGCGTCGATGGCCCGCTCGATCACGTCGCGCTCCACCTGCCACAAGGGAACGATATCCCCGTTTTCCGAGAGCACCGCTGGCGCTGTCACAAGGCCTTCGTCCGCGACTAACAGCTTATCTTCGGCCGGCGGCAAAGTTTCCGGTGTCGTCTTGCCAGGACGGTTCAGCGGCGGCGGCAACATGTCCGCGGTCACTTCCGCCCCGTCGTTCAGCACCACGATATTGCGGATGACATTCTGCATCTGGCGGATATTGCCGGGCCATTTGTAGCTGGCGAAGACCTGTTCGGCTTCCGCGTCGAAACTCTTGAATGCCCGGCCCTCCTCGGCGGCGTATTCGGCAAGGAAATGCCGGGCTATCTCGATAACATCGTCGTCGCGGTCGCGCAGCGGGGGCAGATGGATCGGAACGACATGAAGGCGATAATAAAGATCCTCGCGGAAATTTCCGGCCTCAACCTCCTCCAACGGGTCGCGGTTGGTGGCGCATACGAATCGCACATCCACTTTCTCGGTCTTCGATCCACCGACTTTCTGGAAAGTTCCGGTTTGAATGAAACGCAGCAGCTTGGTTTGCAGCGCCAGGTCCATTTCGCAAATTTCGTCAAGGAACAGCGTGCCCCCGGACGACCGCGAAGCCGCGCCCTCGCGGTCGGCATGGGCGCCGGTGAAGGCGCCTTTCACATGGCCGAAGACCTCGGACTCCATCAAGTCCTTGGGGATGGCCCCACAATTGATTGCGATAAAGGGGCCATTTTTGCGGGGACTCTGACGATGAATCGCCTCGGCGGCGACTTCCTTGCCCGAACCCGATTCGCCCGTAATAAAGACAGTCGCCTTCGACGACGCCGCCGCATCGATGGTGCGGTAGACCGCCTGCATCGGCAGTGACGAGCCGATAAAGCCGAAATATTTCTTGCGGGCGCTGCCCTTGATCGTCTCGACAATGGCCGAAAGCGAGCGATGTTTCAGGGAATTGCGCACCGTGACCAGCAATCGGTCGGCATTGAAGGGTTTGACCAGAAAATCATAGGCGCCCGCGCGCATCGCCTCGACCGCCACATTGATCGACCCGTGTGCGGTGATGACCACCACCTCGCAGGGCAGTTCGCGTGATTTTATTTCCTTCAGAATATCCAGCCCGTCCATATCCGGCAGCCTGAGATCAAGCAGAACCACGTCAGGAGGGCTCGCCGAAAGTTCCTTCAGCGCTTCCTTGCCGGTGCCTACGGCCGTAACCGCCAGATCCTCGCCTTCCAGATACTGGTTATACAGACGCGCCAGCGACGGCGTATCCTCAACCAGCAATATGTTGCCGTTGCTCATATCCTTTTTCTTCTTTCCCCATGCCTGCGCCCGTTTAGGCGATATAGCAGGCTGCGGCCACACTTCAATCCCCACCACCCGAAGTTTGACCGCTTTAAGTGTAGCCATAAGGATAGCAGAGCCTGGGGTGGGTAATGCAAGCCCTTATTGTACGGCATTGCATCTATCGTGAAAATTTCACATAAACGACCCGCTTCAGGAATTCGGCTTGCCGCCGTCCACCAGTGGCGATTAAGGATTGAACGCAACCAAAAGGGGAAAATTGCAATGGGCCGGATGGATGGCAAGACGGCGTTGATTACCGGCGCAGGATCGGGATTCGGCGAGGGCATCGCCAGGAAATTCGTCGAGGAAGGCGCGCGCGTCATCATCGCCGACGTCAATGACGATGCCGGCGCTAAAGTGGCGGAATCGTTGGGTTCGGCGGCGCGTTTCGTGCATGCGGATGTCAGCCGCGACAGCGATATGGCGGCCGCCGTCGCCGCCGCGCTCGACCATTCCGGCCGGCTGGACATCCTGGTCAACAATGCCGGCTACACCCACCGCAATGCGCCGATGCTGGAGGTAGCGGAGGAGGAATTCGACCGGATTTATGCGGTCAACGTCAAATCCATCTATCTGGGCGCCGTCCACGCCGTGCCGCTGTTTCGCCGGCAGGGAGGCGGGGTCATCCTCAATATAGGCTCCACCGCCGGCGTGAGGCCGCGCCCCGGCCTTACCTGGTATAACGGGTCGAAAGGCGCGGTTATTACCCTGACCAAGTCGATGGCGGTCGAATTGGCGCCCGACGCGATTCGCGTCTGCGCGCTGAATCCGGTCGCCGGCGAGACCGGAATGCTGCATCTTTTTATGGGCGAGGACACCCCGGAACGCCGTGCGCAGTTTCAGTCGACAATCCCCCTGGGCCGGTTCAGCCAGCCGCAGGATATAGCCAATGCGGCGTTGTTTCTGTGTTCGGACGAGGCTGAATTTCTGACCGGCGTCTGCATGGAGGTGGATGGCGGGCGCTGTATATGAATGCGCCTTGTTATTAAGAGTCTGTCCGGGAATATGTTGCTGTTTTCATTGGCGTTCGCCGGCCGACTGCCGCGTTGCGCCCCTTGGCCGATGCGAGGCATCGCCCGCGGGCCGCGCCTAACACTCGACTCGGCGAACGCCAATGAAAACTAGCAACATATTCCGGGCCAGGCTCTTAGACCCTATCTCGAACTTTACTTGGACGGCCTGCTAGGCCAAACTGTGCCGATGGAAATCGATAGTCTGCTTGAAATGGTCGAGGCGAAAGTCGTCTGCGACCAGTGCGGTAACCAGACCGCCCATACAATCGCCTGGCTAAAGACCAACGGCACCTACGAATGCCCGGTCTGCGGCGATGAAACAGACCTGCGCACCCAGGAATGGGCCGACCGTATACAAGGCTATATCGACGCCTGTACGGGGTTCGAGGAATAAGCGAGGGCAATATCCGATCAAACGGAACCGGTTTGGTTCAGTTTAATCGAATGAAATTGCCCGCTATATCAAGGGGCGAGCAGCTTTATCCGTACAAATGAAATCGCATAAGGGATTCCATTTGTACGGATGCTGCTCTAGCCTGAAGGCCGTTCAACGAAAAACCGCCCGGGAATGCCCGGGCGGTTTCGTTTTGACTTGGTTTTCCTGGTTTAGTTGCGGTTGCCGAACAGGCGCAACATGAACAGGAACAGATTGATGAAATCCAGATAGAGCGTCAGTGCGCCCATAATCGACTTCTTGGCCTCGGTCTCGGAGCCGTCGGCCTCGGAATACATGTTCCGAATTTTCTGCGTGTCGTAGGCGGTAAGGCCGACGAAAATCAACACGCCGATGACCGAAATCGCCCATTCAAGCGCGCCACTCTGCAGGAAGAGGTTGACGATGCTAGCGACGATCAGCCCGATCAGCCCCATGATCAGGAACGAACCGATGCCCGACAGGTCGCGCTTCGTGGTGTAGCCGTAGATGCTCATCCCGGCAAACATCGACGTGGTGATGAAGAACACCCGCGTGATCGACGCACCCGTATAGGCGATGAAGATAAAGGACATCGACAGCCCCATCAGCGCGCTGAATACCCAGAATGTCGTCTGCGCGGTCGCGGCGCTCATTTTGTTTATCCTGGCGCTCATGAAAAACACGAGCCCCAGCGGAGCCAGCATCACGACCCAAGCCAACGGCGTACCGTAAATGGTGGCCATGAGCTCGGGCGACTCTGAGGTAAAGTAAGCGACAATGCCGGTGACCGCGAGGCCAGCCGACATTAAGTTATAAACGCGAAGCATATAGGAGCGCAGGCCCTCATCGATATCGGCTGCGCTCCCAACTGTTTGCGTTGCAACGTGCAATCGCGGATCCAATGCCATGATAACCTCTCTCGTTAAAAAC
>JADFVY010000015.1 GCA_015222795.1 Pseudomonadota bacterium
ATGAAACACCGTTCGACACTACTTTCCGGCTTGATACTCGCCATGCTCACCGGATGCGTGGCGGATTCCGGTGATTCCGATCCCGCGGACAGGGGCACGAGGACCGAGATTCCGGTGACAGTCTGGTATGCGACCGACCGGGCGCGCGATGACGCCGCCAGTTACGGCGAGGCGGGCTACGGCGCCGGACGAGCCGACATCGCCTTTGGCGTCGCCGAAGCCCGCCTTCCGCCAGCCCATGTCACCGGCAGGATGGAGGAGCCGGCACTGGCCTCGGCCGGATTGCCTGCCGACCGGCGCTGGCATGTCTATCTGGAGTCGGCCCTGCCGCTGCCGCGCGACACCTTCACCGGCGAGCTGCGCGCCGCGCTGGAAGAGTCGGACCGCAAGGAAATTCTGCTCTACATCCACGGTTTCAATACCGGTTTCGGGCGATCCGTGCGGCGCGCCGCGCAGATCGGCCATGATCTGGACCATGACGGCATTGCCATGGTCTTCGCCTGGCCGTCGGCGGGAACTATTAGCAGCTATCTGGCCGACCTGAACAACGCCGATTGGGCGGCGCCGCATCTGGCCGAAACCCTGCGCCTGCTCACCCGCGATTCGGGCGCCGAGAGGATCGATCTGATCGCGCACAGCATGGGAAGCCGTTTGCTGATCCAGGCGCTCGACGAATTGTCGCGCGACCGCCTGGCCACAGATCCACCGCTGTTCGGCGAGGTGATCTTCGCCGCGCCGGACGTCGACAGCGCCATTTTTGCCGCCGCCGTGGCGCGCCTGCGGCCGCTCGTTGGCCGTTTCACGCTCTATGTATCGAGCAACGATATCGCGCTGGCCGCCTCCAGGCGCCTGGCCGGTGATCATCCGCGGGCCGGGGAGACCGGCCCGGGCATGGTGGTGATCGCCGATTTGGACACCGTCGATGCATCCGCCGCCGGCGGCGACATGTTCGGCCATGAATATTTCGGCGAAAGCGCCCCGGTGATGAACGATATCCGCCTGTTGCTGCGCGACGGCGCCGGCGCCGGCGAACGCCCCCGGCTGGAGCGCGATTTCCACCTTGGCCGCAGCTACTGGCGTCTGCTGCCGCCGACCGCTCAGGAGTTTTGAGGAAAGTATTAACGGTCCGGCAGATCGCGGCGGCGTTCGACGATGGCCAGGCGGGTCTCGCGGTGCAGGATGTAGAGGCCGCTTGATATCACGATGGCCAGGCCGCCAACCACCATCATGTCCGGCAGAGTGTCCCAGAAGATATAGCCGAACAGCACCGACCAGATAATCGAGCTGTAGCGCAGCGGGCTGACCACCGCGGCCTCGCCCAGCCGCAGCGCCTGGGTCAGGAACAGCTGCGCCGTGCCGCCGGTCAGCCCGATCATGGCCATCGCGGCGAAATCGCCGGGGGTCGGCGTCACCCATCCGAACATCGCGATCAGGACAAGGCTGACAAGGGTAATGAGCACCGAAAGAAAGAAGGTGATGGTGGCGGCGCTTTCCGTCGAACCCAAGCGGCGCATCAGCGTCATGGCCACCGCAAACAGGAAGGCCGCACCCAGCACGCCCATGGCCGCCGGCTGCAGGGCCGTGCTGCCCGGCTTGACGATCAGCAGCACCCCGACGAACCCCACCAGGACGGCGGTCCAACGGCGCGCACCCACGGCCTCGCCCAGTACCGGCCCGGCCATCGCGGTCAGGAACAGGGGCGCGGCGAACAGAATGGCGCCGACATCCGCCAGCTTCATGGTCTCGTAGGCGCTGAACACCAGCCACATGGCGCTCAAACCCACCAGGCCGCGGAGGAAATGCTCGCCGGGCCGCCTGGTTTTGAGGGAGGATAAGCCGCCCGCCTGCCAGACCATGACGACGCAGGGAATAAGGCCGAAGCTGGCGCGGAAGAAAACAAGCTGGTGCACCGGATAATCGGTTACCTGCCACTTGATCAGCACCTCCATGACGCCGAACAGGAACAGCCCGATCACCATATGAATCCCGCCCAGCACATTATGCCGTGCGGAAACCGCGACGGCCGCGACGCGCGTCGTCACGGCGCGCGGCCGAGGGCGTCGAAGAAACGCTCGATATCCTCATCGTTGGTGTAAAGATGCGGGGTGACCCGCACCGATGCGCCGCGGACGCTGATATGGATTTTTTCCGCCGCCAATCGCGCGCCCAGCCCTTCCGGCACGCCGCCCTCGAACCGCAGCCCCAGAAAATGCCCCGCCCGCAGCCCCTGGGACACGGAATCGATCCCCATCCCGCGCGCCCTTGCGGCAATTTCCCCGGTGCGGGCCGACAGGGTCGCCTGAATATTGTCGACACCCCAGTCCAGAATTTGCCGCAGTGCCGCGATGGCTTGCGGCATCAGCCCAAAATTTGCCCGTTCGCCCATATCGAAGCGCCGCGCGCCGGGCTGATAATCGTCGCGGTAATTGACCAGATCCGAGAAATCCTCCGACCCCGCCCTTGTGATCCAGTTATGCTCGATCGGCTGGCCGGCATGATGCTTCGGATCGACATAGAGGAAGCCGAGGCTGTAGGGACCGAGCATCCATTTGTAGCAGGCCGCGACAAGGAAATCCGGACGCACCCGGCGGACGTCGAAGGGCATTGCGCCGAGTGATTGTGTCGCGTCCACGGCCAGCGCGGCCCCCACGTCGCGCAAGGCCGCGCCGATTTGTTCCAGATCGATCAGGCCACCGTCGGTCCAGTGGTTATTGGGCAGCGCGGCGATGGCAATGTCCGGACCGATCCGGTTCAATATGGCGGCGGTCCAGTCGTCGTCGTCGGGCCGCGGCACCACGTCGATGCGCGCCCCGGTCCGTTTCGCCAACTCCGACCAAACGTAGAGGTTGGAGGGGAACTGCTCATCCAGCACCAGAATACGGTTATCGGGACCGACTGACAGGTTCTGCGCGGCAATCGCCATTCCGTAGCTGGCCGACGGCACAATCGCGACCTCGTCCGGGTTAGCGTTGACGACATCCGCGAAGAGGCCCCTGGCGATTTCGGAATCTGTAAAGAAATCGACCGGGGAAATGGTCCAGGGATGCTCTTTGCGACGGATCGCTGCCTCGCCGGCCTCGGCGACCGAACGCATTGTCGGCGACATCTGGGCGCAGTTCAGCCACGCGACATCGTCGGGAATGTCGAACAAATCCCGCTGGCAGGGGATTGATATGGTCATGAAACGGCTTCTTCGTTTTTGCGGCAATCCGGGCAGAGGCCGGTTATTTCCACGGTCTGGCGTAACGCGCGAAACCCGAGGCGGCTGGCGCCGCGATCCAGGGCCGCGACGATTTCCTCGTCCCGCAGTTCCACCGTCGCGCCGCAGTTCTGGCAAATCAGGAACTGCCCCGCATGAGGATGGTCGGGCTGCACACAGCCGATATAGGCGTTCAGCGATTCGATCCGGTGAACAAGGCCATGCGCATGCAGAAATTCCAGCGCCCGGTATACGGTGGGCGGGGCCGCCTTCCGGTTTTCCGCCCGCAGCGCATCGAGGATGGCATAAGCGCCCGTCGGCTGATGACTGCCCCAGATCAATTCCAGCACCCGGCGCCTGAGCGTCGTCAGTTTTACGCCACGGCGCGCGCACAAGACCGCTGCCCCATCCAGTGCCATGTCGACACAGTGCTGATGGTCATGCGGCTCGGCCGAAAACGGAATGGCGTTGTCCATATGGCCTATATAGCATCCGCTCACTCGCTTGTCGCAGGGATTGGAGCCTGGAAAACCGGTCCGGATTAGATGCAATTCAATGTATTTGATGGTTTACGAAATCTCAGGGGGCAAGGGAATCCCCCACCTTTATACTTTACAAGTATGGTTAACGGAAAATACCGCTAACTAATTTAAAAAGTTGTGGAATTTTAGTGTACTATAACCAGTTATTAGTACGGTGACACGGCTCGCACTACGGGTTGTGTGGGGAAGTAACAAACCGGTATTTATATGGAACACGGCGGGCGCAGGCAGGCAGAGCAAGCCCCCGAAGATGGCGACGCTTATCCCCGGACCGGAACGGCCGACTGGCTGGCTCCGGAATCGGTTCGCAGGTATCTGCAAATCGGACTGGGACTTGTCGCCGGATTCATAATCGGCACGATGGCCATCCAGGGATGGCTGGACAATCGGGACGCCGACAGGATTGCTCGAGAAGAAGTTGGCGCTGCCCTGGACCAGGGCAGCGTACCGCTAAACCTGTTCTTTTCCGAAACGGTCACGCGCCTGTTGGCGCTGGAGGCGATTGCCGGCGACGCGCCGGGCAACGCGCTGAGGCTTGATCCGGGATACCGCCGATACGATTTGACCGGCGCCGCATTAAGCGGTGGCCCCGCGCTACCCGCCGTCGCCGAGGCCGCCGCAACGGCGACCGATACCGGCTATCCGGCCCTGTCCATACCCTTCACGGCCGGTGGGTTGTGGTACAGCGCGATCGTCAAGGAGCGCCGTGACACAAAAGGACTGCATACGGGCTATGAGGGTATCCAGTTTCCAGTCTCCCGCATTCTGGACTGGTGGTCGCGCAACCACCTTCCCTCGGGTTCTTCCGCCACGCTGTTGAGCCGCGACGGCCAGATCTGGCTGCGCGGCCCCTTCGTGCCCGCCCTGATCGGCGCGGACGCCGCCGGCGATCCCTTCGCCGGCGCCGTCGGCGGCGATACCACGCACCTGTCGCGCATCGTCGACTATGACGGCGGTGGCGTGGACGCAATTGTCGGCTGGCGTTCGCTGGAATCCTTCGGGCTGATCTATGCTGTCGGTATCGACCGCGCGCAATTGCCGCCGCCCTCGGGTGCGTCCGCGGCGATTCCGCTAACCATTGCCCTTGTCGTCACGGGTGGCGCCTTTCTGTTGGTGACCTTCATGGGAAGGCTGGCCAGTTTACCGATGCCCGCGCGGTCACCGGCGCCCGAACCTCGCCGCGCAGAACCTGCACCTGTCAGGGAAACACCGGAGCCAGCCCGCAATCACGGCTTTTTGACGGTCGCCGACAAGATGCCCGTGATTCTGTACGAACAGCGCATCGGGGCGGACCTTGCCATCGACTATCGTTATGTCAGCCATGGCCTGCGGGATATTCTGGGCGTCGAGCCCGCCCAACTGGAGTCGCATCCCGAAATAATGTTCGAGATGGTGCACTCGGGCGACCGCGCACGGGTTCGCCAAGAGCACAGGGATGCCTGGGTCAGCGGCGAGGATATCGATACGATTTATCGCATTGTTACGGAACAGGGCGAAGAGAAGTGGGTCCATAATCTGGCCCGGGCCAGCGCCTGGACCAAGACGGGCGAGGCCAGCGTGTGGGACGGTATCGTGCTTGACATTACGGCACAAAAGCTGGCCGAGAGAGAACTGCGCGCCGTGCGTAGCGAAGCCGAGTTGACCAGCCGGGTCAAAGCGGAATTCCTGGCCAATGTAAGTCACGAATTGCGCACGCCGCTGAACGCGATCATCGGTTTTTCCGAGGTCATCACCGCCGAAACATTCGGTCCGGTCGGCGTCGATAAATACCTGGAATATGCGCACGATATTCACGAAAGCGCGGACCATCTGCTTGCCCTGGTCAACGACATCCTGGACCTTTCGAAGATAGAGGCTGGCCGCGCCACGCTGGTGCTGGAAGATGCCGACGCCGCGGAACTGGTCGATTCCTGTCTGCGCCTTATCCATGGCCGCGCCGCCGACGCCCGCCTTCAGCTTCGCCGGCAAGTCGAAGACTCGCTGCCCCGCTTGCTGGTCGATCCACTGAAAATCAAACAGATTCTCATCAATCTCCTGTCGAACGCGGTCAAATTCACGCGCTCGGGCGGCACCGTCACCCTGCGCGCCTATTCCACGCCGGATGGCGGCATTGCGTTCGCCGTCGGCGATACCGGCATAGGGATCGCCGAAAAGGATATCTCCAAGGCGATCGAAAGCTACGGTCAGGTAGAGCCGTCCGACGGTATACGGGTCGAAGGTACCGGCCTGGGTCTGCCGCTGGCCAAGGCGCTGACCGAACTGCATGGCGGCGAGTTGCAGATCGAAAGTTCGGCCGGTGAGGGAACCACCGTCACGGCAATTCTACCGGCAAACTGCATTGCGCCTGCGAAACGCACAGAATCCTGACAGAATCCCGGTTTTCAGCGAACAAGCATTTCGGTTGCCCGCAAGGTTCAACTAACCTATATTGCAGCGCAATGTGATTATTGCGCTGCAGCAATGGCGCGGGATTCTGAATCGGGTAAGGAAAATCAGTTGAACGAACCAACCAAAAATAGCGACCATGACGACCTGATGGGTTATTCCATCGAAGATATGTCGGTTGGCATGACAGCCCTCTTCGCGAAAACCGTCACCGAGGCGGACATCGTCCTTTTCGCCGGCATTTCCGGCGATATCAACCCGGTCCATCTGAATCATGAATTCGCGACCGAGACCATGTTCGAAGGGCGCATCGCCCACGGCATGCTGACGGCCAGCTTCATTTCCACGGTCATCGGCACCAAGCTGCCTGGCCCTGGCGCGATCTATCTGAAACAGAGCCTGAACTTCAGGGCGCCGGTGCGCGTCGGCGATACGGTTCGCGCGCGGGCGACCATCAAGGAAGTGATCGCGGAAAAGCACCGCATCGTGATGGACACCGTGGCAACCGTTGGCGACACCGTGGTTCTGGACGGCGAAGCCCTGGTCATGGTGCCAAGCCACAAGGCCTGATCCTCCCCCGAATAAATTTCCCTCTCCACATTCCGGGCGCCAGCCGTTATACCGTGCGGGCGCGGAAAGAGGGGCCATGCAGATTCTTCGTCACCACACGGATGTGCCGGATACGCTGAAGGGCGGTGTTGCCGTGCTGGGCAATTTCGACGGCGTCCATCTCGGCCACCAGGCCGTGCTCGCCGCCGGCCAAGCCCTGTCGACGGAGGCCGGCGCGCCGCTGGTGGTGGTGACCTTCGAGCCGCATCCCCGCAGTTTCTTCCGGCCCGACGAACCACCTTTCCGCCTGACACCCTTCCGCAACAAGTCGCACCATATTGAGGCGCTGGGCATAGATCTGCTGCTGGTGTTGCATTTCGACAAGGCGCTGCACAATGTAACGGCGGAGGATTTTGTCGCCGATGTCCTGGTCGCGGGACTGGGCGTCAGCCATGTGGTCGTCGGGTACGATTTCGTATTCGGCCATAACAGGGGCGGCGACACGGAATTCCTCCGCCGCGCCGGCAGTGATGGCGGTTTCGGCGTCACTATCGTCGAGCCGGTAAGCACGCCGGGCGAACAGATCTATTCCTCAACCCGGATCCGCGATCATCTTCGTAACAGGCGCCCGGTCGATGCCGCGGCGCTGCTGGGCCGACCGTTCGAGTTCGAGGGGCGCGTCATGCACGGCAATGCGCTGGGCCGCGACCTCGGTTACCCGACGGCGAATCTGACCTTCGGCGAATATCTGGAACCGGCCTACGGAATCTATGCCGTGCGAGTCGGCGTCGAGGAGGAGGACGGACCGCAATGGCATGACGGCGTCGCCAGCTTTGGCATAAGGCCCACCATCGGCGAGGACGAGGAACCGATTCTGGAAGCCTATATATTTGATTTTTCAGGCGATCTTTACGGCAAACATCTGCGGGTGCAGCTCATCGACTATCTGAGGCCGGAAATAAAGTTCGACGGGCTGGAGGCGCTGACCACGCAAATCGAGGAGGATTGCCGGGTGGCCCGCGAAATTCTTCGCAAAGCGAGTGGCCAATCCCCATCTTGACCCTGGGGGAACTGGTGCATACTGTGCCCGCGCGCCGGGCCCGAAGGTCCGGCATTCATTCATTCTTTTGATTACAGACGATCGAGAACGAAGCCGATGAGCGTCGATTACAAGGATACCCTCCGCCTGCCCAGGACGGATTTCCCCATGAAGGCGGGGCTGCCCCAGAAGGAGCCGCTGCTGCTGGAGCGTTGGGAGAAGATCGGCCTCGAGGCGCGCCTGCGCAAAGAGTCGAAGGGGCGGGAAAAGTTCATCCTGCATGACGGCCCGCCCTATGCGAACGGCCATCTGCATATCGGCCACGCGCTGAACAAGATCCTCAAGGACGTCATCAACCGCTCGCAGCAGATGATGGGCAAGGACGCCCATTACGTGCCCGGCTGGGATTGCCACGGCCTGCCGATCGAATGGAAAATCGAGGAGAAGTACCGCGCCGCCGGCAAGGACAAGGACGAGGTGCCGATCATCGAATTCCGCAAGGAATGCCGCGAATTCGCGGCGCACTGGATCGACGTTCAGCGCGAGGAATTCAAACGCCTCGGCATCGCTGGCGACTGGGAAAATCCCTATACCACCATGGCCTATGCCGCCGAGGCGCAGATCGCCCGCGAGATCGGCAAGTTCCTGATGAATGGCGGACTCTTCAAGGGCTCCAAGCCGGTGATGTGGTCGGTGGTCGAAAAGACCGCCCTGGCCGAGGCCGAGGTTGAGTATCACGACCACACCTCGACCACCGTCCATGTGCGCTTTCCCGTCGCCACGGCGTCGCAGCCGGCGCTGGAAGGCGCCGGCGTGGTGATCTGGACCACGACGCCCTGGACCATGCCCGGCAACCGCGCCGTCGCCTATGGCGAGGATATCGATTACGTGGTCGAGCAGGTGACCACCCACACCGACGAATGCGCCCTGAAGGAAGGCGACCGCTTCGTCGTCGCGCGCACGCTGCTGGATGCTTATCGCGAGGCCACGGGTGTAGCCGCCTCGGAAAACGTCGCCACCTTGAAGGGCGTCGACCTCGCCGGAACCGTCTGCCGGCATCCGCTCAACGGCAAGGGCTACGATTTCGATGTGCGGCTGCTGCCGGGCGACTTCGTCAGCGACGAGGACGGCACCGGCTTCGTCCATATCGCACCGGGCCACGGCGCGGACGATTATGTGCTGGGCATGGCGAACGGCGTCGAGGTTCCCCAGACCGTCGGCGAGGATGGCAGCTATTACGACCATGTGCCGCTGTTCGCGGGACTGACGGTCTATACCCCGGAGGGCAAGACCGGCCCGGCCAACAAGGCCGTCGTCGAGGCGTTGCGTGAAGCCGGCAATCTTATGGCGTCGGGCAAGCTGCGCCACAGCTATCCGCATAGCTGGCGCTCCAAGGCGCCGCTGATTTTCCGCAACACCGCGCAATGGTTCATCTCGATGGAGACGAACGATCTGCGAGGCAAGGCTCTGGCCGCCATCGACGAGACCAAATTCTATCCCCCGGCGGGCCGCACCCGGCTCTATTCAATGATCGAGCAGCGGCCCGACTGGTGCATCTCGCGCCAGCGCGCCTGGGGCGTGCCGATCCCGGTTTTCGTGGAAAAAGCCAGTGGCGAGCCCCTGCGTGACCAGGACGTCGTCGACCGCATCGCCGAGGCCTTCGAGGCCGAGGGCGCCGATGCCTGGTTCGCCCGCGATCCGGCCGAGTTCCTGGGCCCCGACCGCAATCCAGACGATTACGAGCAGGTCACGGACGTGGTCGACGTCTGGTTCGATTCGGGCTCGACCCATGCCTTCGTTCTGGAAGCGCGCAAAGACCTGCAGTGGCCGGCGACGCTTTATCTGGAAGGATCCGACCAGCATCGCGGCTGGTTCCACTCCTCGCTGCTGGAATCCTGCGGCACGCGTGGCCGCGCGCCCTATGAGGGCGTGCTGACCCACGGCTTCATCCTGTCCGAGGATAACCGCAAGATGTCCAAGTCGATGGGCAACGACCTGTCGCCAATCGACATCTCCAACCAGTCGGGCGCTGAAACCCTCCGCCTGTGGGTAGTCTCGTCCACATACACCGAAGACCTGACCTTCGGGCCGGAGATCATCAAGCGGCTGATAGACGTATACCGGCGGCTGCGCAATACCATGCGCTATCTGCTGGGCAACCTGAACGAATTCGACGATTCGGAACGCGTGCAGCCGGCCGAGATGCCGGAACTGGAACGCTGGGCGCTGCACCGCCTTTGGGAGCTTGATGCGCTGGTCCGCCATAACTGCGGAGAATATGATTTCCAGCGAATTTTCCGGGAACTGCATGATTTCTGCGCCGTCGATTTGTCGGCCTTCTATTTCGACATTCGCAAGGACAGCCTCTATTGCGATGCGGTCGGCGACATACGCCGGCGCGCCGTGCGCACGGTGCTGAACGAGTTGTTCTCATGCCTCACCGCCTGGCTGGCGCCGATCCTGTGTTTTACGGCCGAGGAAGCCTGGCTGATACGCAATCCCGGCGACGAGGAAAGTGTGCACCTACGGACATTCCCGGAGGTGCCGGCAAGCTGGCGCAATGATGAACTGGCCGCCAAATGGGAAAACATCCGCCGCGTCCGCCGCGTGGTAACCGGCGCGCTGGAAGTGGAACGGGCCGAAAAACGCATCGGTTCGTCCCTGCAGGCGGCCCCTAAGGTTTATGTAACCGCCGACTATAAGGCGGCGCTGGAAGGGCTCGATTTGGCTGAAATCGCCATCACCTCGGACGTGGAACTGATCGAGGGAGACGTTCCGGAAGGCGCCTTTACACTGGAGGATGTGCCTGGCGTGGGTGTCGTGCCGGCGCCCGCCGAGGGCGAGAAATGCGAGCGTTGCTGGCGGATTCTGCCGGAAGTCGGCGCAAATGCGGAAGCACCGGGCACCTGCGTTCGCTGCGCCGATGCGGTCGTTGCCATCCACGCGGCGGCGAAATAGGCGGGATCACACTTGTCGGAACCCAAAAAACAGCAAGCGCCCGAGACGGGTGGCAACGGCCTGTTGGACAGGCTGGGTTCCAGGCTGTTCCGGCAGGGGCTGGGCGTGGCCATGCTAATTCTGGTGCTGGACCAGATCAGCAAATGGATAGTCCTGAATATCGTCATGGTCCCGCCGCGGACCATTCCGGTGTTTCCGTCCTTCAACCTGACACTGGTCTATAATCCGGGCGTATCCTTCGGTCAGATGGACTGGCTGGGGCCGTGGGCCCTGTCGGCGCTGGCGCTGGCGATTTCGGCGGCGCTGGTCGTCTGGATGCGCAAGGCCGAGACGCGCCTGCTGGCCATGGCGCTGGGCATTATCATCGGTGGCGCGATCGGCAATGTGGTCGATCGGATACGTTACAAAGCGGTAGTAGATTTCCTGGATTTCTATATACCGGGCACCGGCTGGCCGCACTGGCCCGCCTTCAATGTCGCCGATTCCGCGATTGTCGTGGGGGTCGGGTTAATCATACTTGACGGGTTAATTGCGGAACGCGCAAAAAACGCGTAAAATAGCAAATTGAACCATTAGGAAGTGTTGAGGAATATGTCCATGAAAAGGGCGATCTTGTTTGCCGCCGCGGCTTTGCTGCTGAGTGGCTGCGGCGAAACAGGCCGCATTTTCGGATTCGAGCGTGGCGGACCGGACGAATTTACCGTCGTCCGCAATCCACCGCTCAGCGTGCCGCCCCAGGTAACGCTCCGCCCACCCGAAGAAGGTGTGGCCAGATCCAACCGCGAACTCAGCAGCAACCAGGCACGCGACAGCCTGCTGAAATCCGGTGGCGATTCAGCCGGATCAGCGGGAACCCTGGTCACCGACAACGGCTCCGAGCCTTATGATGGTGGCGCCCTGCCCCCACTTCCAAAAGCAGGCTCTTCGCCCTGGTACCAGCCGCAAACAGCCGCGGCCGATCCGACCACGCCGGCCATGCCCGGTAATGGGCAGACCGCGGCCGTGGACGGCACGTATCCCCAGACCACAACGCCGCCAACGCCCCAGTACGGCACGCCGGGCATACCCATTCGCTACGGCGAGCAGAGCCCGCCCAGCACTGGCGAAGCCGCGTTGGCGCAGCGGGTGACCGCCTATTACGGCGTCGAGCCGGACATCAGGCGCAAGGTAAACGCGGATTCGGCGCAACTGGCACTGGAGCAGGAAAAATTCCTGAATACGGTGCTATTCTGGCAGGATCCGGAACCGGTCGGGACGGCGCTGGACGCCAACGCGGAATCCCGCAGGCTGCGCGAAAACGACGCTTTGGGCAAACCGGTGAATGCCGGCGAGGCGCCGGTGATCGCTCGCACGCAGAGTGGGGTCAGCAGCCTGTTCTGAGAGTCACCTTGGGGGATCGGTCTTGCGGTTCCCGCCGCGCACCCCATTTCATAGCATCGGGCAGTTCTTCATCGATCCCTATCGACTCGAGGTTTGTATGACGCCGTCATTAAGTACTGGCTTCCGCGCCGCCGCCCTGGCCGCGGTTGTCGCTTTCGCGCTTTCGCCGCTGGCCCACGCCAAAGTATTCTCGCCCGACAGCTTCACGCTGGCAAACGGCATGCAGGTGGTGGTGGTCAGCAATCACCGCGCGCCCGTGGTCACCCATATGGTCTGGTACCGGGCCGGCGCCATGGATCAGGCGGCGGGCCGCACCGGTGCCGCGCATCTGCTGGAACATCTGATGTTCAAGGGCACCGAAGCAAACCCGGACGGCGTGTTCTCCGATATCGTGGCGCGCAACGGCGGGCGCGAAAATGCCTTCACCAGCCAGGATTTCACCGGCTATTTCCAATCCGTCGCCGCCGACCGGCTGGAACTGATGATGGAGCTGGAAGCCGACCGCATGGTCAATCTGGTGATGTCGCAAAAAGATATCGACACCGAGCGCGAAGTCGTACGCGAGGAGCGTCGCTCGCGGACCGACAACGACCCCGGCAGCCGCCTGAACGAACAGGCCACCGCCGCCTTCTTCATGAACCATCCCTACGGCAACCCGGTAATTGGTTGGGACCATGAAATTCAGGCACTGACCCGTGATGACCTGATGGGCTTCTACCGTTCCTGGTACGCGCCAAACAATGCGATTCTGGTGGTCGTGGGCGATGTAACGATGGACCAGGTCCGGCCGCTGGCTGAAAAATTTTACGGCCCCATCCAGGCGCGCGATTTGCCGGCCCGCATCGATTGGCACGAACCCAAGGCGACCGCGGCACAGCGCGTTACCCTGGTCGACCCGCAGGTTCGCCAACCAAGTTTGACACGGCGTTATCGCGCGCCCGGTTATGTCTATGGCAACACCGAACATGCTTTTCCGCTGGAGGTGTTGGCCGACATCCTGGGCGGCGGGACCACCAGCCGCATGTATCGCAGCCTCGTGGTCGAGCAGAAAATCGCCGCCGGTGCCGGCGCCTGGTACAACCCCACGTCACGGGGGCCAACCAGCATCGGGTTTTACGGCACGCCGCAGCCCGGTGGCGCATTGGAACCCGTTGAGGCTGCCATCGAGGCCGAAATCGAAAAGCTGCTGCGCGACGGCGTGACCGAAGAAGAGGTGCGGCGGTCTATCGCACGACTGCAGGCCGAGGCGATCTATGTCCGCGATTCGCTGCGCGCGCCGGCCCAGGTGCTGGGCGGCGCCCTGATGATCGGAATGACCGTGGAAGAAATCGAAGCCTGGCCCGAACGGATTGGCATGGTCACCGCCGAGGCCATTAATGCGGCGGCACGCGCTGTATTGTCGGGCGACGCTTCCATAACCACGCTGCTGCTGCCAAAAGACGATACCGATAAGGGAGACGGCTGATGGCGTTCATTCGGGGCGCCCTGCCCGTCTTCTTTCTGGTACTCGCCGCATGCACGGTTATGGCGCCGCGTCCAGCGGCGGCCGTCACGGTCGAACGCGTGGAAAGCCCCGGCGGAATTGTCGCGTGGCTGGTGCAAGACAGCATGGTGCCGCTGGTATCCATCGAGTTTTCCTTCCGCGGCGGCGCGGCGCTGGATCCGGCCGGCAAGACCGGCCTGGCCGATATGACGACCAGCCTGATGGACGAGGGCGCGGGCGAGATGGACAGTCAGACCTTCCAGCAAAAGCTCAGCGATCTGGCGGTCTCGATCAGTTTTAGCGCCGGCATGGACACCATCCGGGGCAGCATGAAGACCCTGAACACCACGCGCGACGAGGCGGTCGACCTGTTGGCACTGGCCCTGACCGACCCACGTTTCGACAAGGATGCGATTGAACGCATCCGCCAGCAGATCCTGGCCGGGCTGGCGCGCCAGTCCACCGACCCCCGGAGCATCGCCGGGCGCGTCTGGTGGAAGGCCGTGTTTCCGGATCATCCCTATGGGCTGCCGTCGGCAGGCACGACGGAAACGATAGCCGCGATCACCGTCGACGAAATGCGCCAACTCGTTTCCGAACGTTTCACCCGCGATCAGTTGATCGTTGGCGTGGTGGGCGACATAACGCCCGAGGAATTGGGCCCGCTGCTGGACCGCGCCTTCGGCGGCCTGCCGGCCAAAGGCAATCCCTTCACTCTGGACGAGCCCAAGCTTCAGGCGGCCGGCCAGATTTTCGTCGTGGAGACCGACGTGCCTCAAAGCGTGGTGCTGTTCGGCCACGGCGGCATCAAACGCAACGACCCCGATTACTACACCGCATACACCATGAATTATATCCTCGGTGGCGGCGGTTTCGCCTCGCGGCTGTACGAGGAAGTGCGCGAAAAACGCGGCCTGGCCTATTCGGTATACAGCTACATGACCCCGCTTAGCGCCGCGGGCGTCTATTCGGGTGGCGTTTCGACCGCCAACGCGCGCGTCGGCGAATCGATCGAGGTCATTCGCGCCGAATGGGCGCGCATGCGCGACGAGGGCGTCACCGAAGAAGAATTAAATGACGCCAAGACCTACCTCACCGGCTCTTTCCCGCTGCGATTTACCAGCACCAACAGCATCGCCCGCATGCTGGTCGGCATGCAGTACAACGAACTCGGTATCGACTATCTGGAAAAGCGGAACAACTTCGTCGAGGCGGCAACTCTGGAAGACATCCAGCGCGTCGCCAGGCGGCTACTGAATCCCGATGACCTGACCATCGTCGTTGTCGGCAAGCCCGAGGGCGTGAAACCCACGGCAGAGGCGCCCGAAATCGGGGGGTAGAGCATCATCCGATTTATCGGATAAAGATGCTCTATCTTTTTAAAATGGCGAGCATCATCCGATTTATCGGATAAAGATGCTCTATCTTTTTAAAATGGCGAGCATCATCCGATTTATTGGATCGCGTAAGCGATTCCAATTGATCGGATATTGCTCTGGTTACCCGCGTCCCGCCGACGCGCAACCGCCGGCATTCAGGTTGACCTTGCGGGCCGCGGCCCATTCATCGCCCAGTTCGCTCAGCACTTCGTCGCCGAGAGCTTGCTGGGCCATGCCGAACAGCACCATTTCTTCCTTCTGAAAATGCCCGTAGACCATTTCGAGCAACCGGCCAACCAGGGTTTTCAGGGAGGTAATATCGGTTTCCCTCCGCGCTGCTTCCAGCAGGTCTTCAATGCCATGATGTTCCGAGCGCATAACCGCAAGCGGCCCCATCTGGCCAAGATGGGAATCGAGGCGCGGGAACAGCAAATCCTCCTCTACCCTGGCATGGGGGAGCAGAAGCCTGTCCACCGCGGTGACGGCGCCGTGAATTTCCACGATATCGCCACTCGACACGGCTGTATCGCGCAGATGACCGAACAGATCATAGAGAACGGCGTGCTCGCCCAGCAGGGCATCGGTGATTTTCAATGCTATCTTCCCTCTCGCCAAGTCAAGACACAGCATAGGGGCCAGGGCCGGGCAATATCCTTGACGACGGTCAAGCGCGAGGCCGACAGAGTATTGTTCCGATTTGAAATCCGTTGCCGATTAAGAAGATAGAGCATCATCCGATCTTGCGAGGAGATAATACATCTTCACCAGCCCCTTGTTCTTAGCTTCCATTTCCCCGCGCGCCCGAAGCTCGAACATGTCACCGACAAGTCCGACCGTCGATTCGGATATGTTGATCTGTCCGGCTTCGCAATTTTCCTGCAGCCGCGCCGCCAGATTCACCCCGTCGCCCCACACGTCATAGGTCAGCCTGTTCACGCCAACAATTCCCGCGATCGCCGATCCGGAGTGGAGGCCGATGCGGATGGGCCATTCCGGCAACAGGAGTTTCTTGCGTTCGGCATTGCGTTTCCCCATGGCGTCCCGGATATTCAATGCCGCCAGGCAGGCCCGATGCGCGTGGTCTCGCGTTTCTACCGGCAATCCGCTGGCCGCAAGATAACCATCACCGATCGTCTTGATCTTCTCCAGCCCGTGCTTTTCGATAATCCGGTCGAAGGTCGAAAAGAAATCCCCCAATTGGTCGATCAACGCGCGCGGCTCGGTGGCCTCGGTCAAGGTGGTGAAACCCTCGAAGTCGATGAACATGACGGTAGCCGAGGCGTAGTAGCGCGGTTCGACGGGGTCGCCAGCGATGATCCGCTCGGCGACTGGTGAGGGAAACAGGTCGCGAACCAGCTTTTCCGTCCGGCCGGCATTGGCCTTCTCGGTCTCCAGGGCCTGCGATGTTTCCTGGTTTTGCCGGCGCACTTCGATGACCTGCCGTCTCAACTCCAGCTTAGACAATACCTGGCGGGCGAGACGCCGCATGCATTGCTGTATGTGGGGTTCCAACTCCATGACCGCGGTGTCCCAGACGCAAAGCGTGCCCAGGGCGAAGCCGTCCGGGTTGATTAGCGGCATGGAGCAGTAGAATTTGGCGTTTGGCGGGTTTTTAACGGTCGGCAGTTCGGCGTAGCGGGGGTCCTGGCTCATGTCCGGGACAATCAACAGATCGCTCTGGCAGATTGTGCGCGAGCACAGCGTCAGTTCGCGCGGGCGCTCTGTAAGGTCGGCGGGCAGGCCGTATTTCGACTTCAGCCACATACGCTCTTCGTCGAAAAAGCCGATGTAGGAGACCTTGCAGCCGGTCAGGGCAGCGGCCAGTTCGGTGATGTCGTCGAAGTCCCGTTCCTGTTCGGAATCGAGAATCTCATAATCCTCGAGGGCTTTCACCCGTTCGGCATCGTCGTCGGGAATTTCGATGCCCTTGTACAACGCGCTCATATGGAACAGTCCTTCGGTTGCCACCCGCATACTTCCAGCATGCCCGAACGAAGTCCTGAATGTCCATCTGCGGGTAGATCATTTATGCGTTACGTCGCGGGGCCGGGCTAGAGCAGCATCCGGGCACATGGAATCGCTATCCGCGTTTCCATGTGC
>JADFVY010000151.1 GCA_015222795.1 Pseudomonadota bacterium
CAATGTCTCGTGGGCTCGGAGATGTGTATAAGAGACAGAGGCGCCGACCTTGCCCTTGAACAATACCTTGCCTTGATGTTTCGGCCCCTGGCCCGAAACAAACAGGAAATTGCTTGCGATCACGGCCGGCAGGTAGGCGCCCAGCGGCTCCCCCGGCTCGGGCAGCGTGATGCCCTTCTCCTGCATGACTTTTTCGATGCGGCCTGCCATGTTTGACTTTCTCCCGAGGGATGCTTGCGCCCTGGGGCAGCAACCGTACAGATGGAACCGTTTCCCGCGATTTCATTTGCGCGGATAAAGCTGCTCGCCCCTTGATATAACGGGCAATTTCATCCGATCAAACTGACCCAAACCGGTTCCGTTTGATCGGACATAGCCCTAGCATAGCACTACATTGCCCGGATTGAACGAAGCTGATTCGATTTTGGACAAAAAAATCGGAGGGCTGGCCATCACCCTCCGAGTTTACAGGGAGTATCAAACTCCATGGCGGTGGCATTCAGTGTTCTGGGCCACCGCCCCCCTCGATCTCTATGAACATCCGCTGGTCGAACCGCAGGTTACGCATTTCATGCAGGTGCCGTTGCGCACCAGCGTAAAGTTGCCGCATTCGCCGCAGGCGTCGCCTTCGTATCCCTTGGCGCGGGCTTCGCGCAAATGGCTTATCCGCCCGTCCGTGCCGGCCTCTACGCGCGTTTCCACCTTGATCGATGCCATCTCGGCTGTTGCGGTTACCGACGCGCCCGTCAGTCCGTCGCCCGCGGCCCGCGCAACCGCCTCGTTTGCGCCACCTTGATAGACCAACAGACGCGACGTCCGCATGAAGCCGCTGCTCGCAACCTTCTGGATCGCCGCCATGGTTTTTTCTTCGGTGTTCGGCAGGTCGCCTTCGTTGGCCCCCCGGCCCAGCGCATCGGGCAGCATGTCGGCGGGCTCTGCGTGGGCCAGGTCGTTGCGGCCCAGATAGGAAATCGCCATTTCGCGGAAGATATAGTCCAGCACCGAAGTCGCCATCTTGATGGTGTCGTTGCCTTCGACCATGCCCGAGGGCTCGAACCGGGTGAAGGTGAACGCCTCGACATATTCGTCCAGCGGCACGCCGTATTGCAGCCCGATGGAAATCGCGATGGCGAAATTATTCATCAGCGAGCGGAAGGCGGCGCCCTCCTTGTGCATATCGATGAAGATTTCGCCCGCCGTGCCGTCCTCGTATTCGCCGGTGCGCAGATAGACCTTATGGCCGCCAACGGATGCTTTTTGTGTGTATCCCTTGCGGCGGCCCGGCAGGCGGCGGCGTTCTGTGCGCCGCTCGATAATCCGTTCGACGATGCGTTCGGCCACCATTGGCGCCGCGGCGGCCGGAGAATCGGCCATGTCCGCGGCCTCAAAATCGTCTTCCGACAGCAGGCTGGAGGACAGGGGCTGGCTCAGCTTCGAACCGTCGCGATAAAGTGCATTGGCCTTCACGCCGAGACTCCAGGACAGCATATAGGCATCCTTGCAAGCCTCGATCGCGGCGTCATGCGGCATGTTGACCGTCTTGGAGATCGCGCCCGAAATGAAGGATTGGGCGGAGGCCATGATCTTGATGTGGCTTTCCACGGACAGGCTGCGCTTGCCCGTGCGCCCGCAAGGGTTGGCGCAGTCGAACACTGGCAGGTGTTCGTCCTTGAGATGCGGTGCGCCTTCCATTGTCATGGCACCGCAGCAATAGATGTTTGCAGCTTCGACATCGTCCTTGGAAAAGCCTAGCGCAATAAGCATATTAAAGCCGATGTCATCCAGCTGTTCGTCGGTGAAGCCGAGAATATCGCGGCAAAATTCCTCGCCCAGTGACCATTTGTTGAAGGCGAAACTTATGTCGAAGGCATTGGCCAGAGAATCCTGCAAGGCGCTGAATTGGGCCGCGGTAAAGCCTTTTTCCGTCAATTTGGCGTGGTTAATGCCCGGCGCGTCGCGCAGCGTGCCGTGGCCGACGGCATAGGCGATGATGTCGGCGATTTCGGATTCTCCATAATCCAGATTGCGCAGCGCCAGCGGTACCGTGCGGTTGATGATCCGAAAATAGCCACCGCCGGCCAGTTTCTTGAACTTGACCAGGGCAAAATCGGGTTCGATTCCCGTGGTGTCGCAATCCATGACCAGACCGATGGTGCCCGTGGGCGCGATAACCGTGGTTTGCGCGTTGCGATAACCATGAGCCTCGCCCATCTTGAGCGCCCGATCCCAAGCCGCCACGGCCGCGGTAACGAGATCGTCCCGCGGGCAGGCCTTTGCGTCCAGCGGGACCGGCGGAATGGTCAGGCCGTCGTAACCCTTGGTCTCGCCCTTGGCGGCGTGGCGATGGTTGCGGATGACGCGCAGCATATGCTCGGCATTGTCCTGGTAACCCGGGAAGGCGCCCAGTTCTTCGGCCATTTCGGCAGAGGTGGCGTAGGCGGTTCCGGTCATCAGCGCCGTGATGGCGCCGCAAAGCGCGCGGCCTTCGTCACTGTCGTAGCTCAACCCGTTGGCCATCAGCAGCGCGCCGATATTGGCGTAACCCAGGCCCAGCGTACGATATCGATAGCTAAGTTCGGCAATCTCCCTGGATGGGAATTGCGCCATCAGAACGGCGATTTCCAGTGTTATCGTCCACAGGCGAACCGAATGCTCGAACGCTTCGATATTGAAGGAACTGTCTTCCTTGCGGAAGGTCATCAGGTTCAGCGAGGCCAGATTGCACGCCGTATCGTCCAGGAACATATATTCCGAACAGGGGTTCGACGCGTTGATCCGCCCCGAGGCCGGGCAGGTGTGCCACTCGTTGATCGTGCTGTCGAACTGGATGCCGGGATCCGCGCAGGCCCAGGCGGCGTAGGCGATGTCGTCCCACAGGTCACGGGCCTTGACGGTCTTGGCGACCGACCCGTCAATGCGGTTGGTCAGGTTCCAGTCGCCGTCGGACTGCACGGACTTGATAAAGTCGTTGGTCACGCGCACCGAATTGTTGGAGTTCTGGCCGGAAACGGTCAAATAGGCCTCGGAATCCCAATCTGTGTCGTAAGTTGGAAAATCGACGCCGGTATAACCCTGGCGGGCATACTCGATAATTTTCTGGATATAGGATTCCGGCACCGACCCCTTGCGCGCCTGGATCACAGCTTTCTTCAGCGCGCTGTTTTCGCGCGGGTTGAAGCGGTCGTTTTCGGCCATCGCCGCGGCGTCTTCGCCATGGCAGGCCGCCATTACCTGGTTCAGGTGCTCGCCGCAGAGCTTCGAGCCCGCCACCAGGGCGGCGACTTTCTGCTCCTCGACGACTTTCCAGTTGATGTATTCCTCGATATCGGGGTGATCTATGTCGACCGTCACCATCTTCGCGGCGCGGCGCGTGGTGCCGCCCGATTTGATGGCCCCGGCCGCGCGATCGCCGATCTTCAGGAAACTCATCAGGCCGGAAGACCGACCGCCGCCCGACAGGCCTTCGCCGCCGCCGCGGATGCGCGAGAAATTGCTGCCGGTGCCCGACCCGTATTTGAAGAGACGTGCCTCGCGAACCCACAGATCCATGATGCCGCCTTCATTGACGAGGTCGTCGCTGACCGACTGGATGAAGCAGGCATGCGGCTGCGGCCGCTCGTAAGCCGAGGTCGAGCGCGTTACTTCGCCGGTCTCATGATCGACATAATGATGGCCCTGGCCCGGCCCGTCGATACCATAGGCCCAGTGCAGGCCGGTGTTGAACCATTGCGGGGAGTTCGGGGCGCCGACCTGGGCCGCCAGCATGTGACGCATCTCGTCATGATAGGCGCTTGCGTTGGCCTCGGAATCGAAATAACCGCCCTTCCAGCCCCAGTAGGTCCAGGTGCCGGCCAGACGGTCGAATACCTGGCGTGAATCTGTTTCATGGGTGGAGCGTTCGCCTTCAGGCAATTTTTTCAGCGCCGCGATATCGGGTTCGCTACGCCACAGCCATTCCGGCACGTCTTTCTCGGCAACCGGTTTCAGCGCCGCCGGAATGCCGGCCTTGCGAAAATATTTCTGCGCCAGCACGTCGGCCGCGACCTGCGTCCACGACGCCGGAACCTTGACATCGTCGAGACGAAAAACCAGCGAACCGTCGGGATTGCGGATCTCGCTGACCGTTTCGCGAAATTCGATATTGGAATAGGGTGATTGACCCTCAACCGTGAAATGGCGCTCGATACGCATGCCGCCTTATCTCTCCCTTGCAAAGCACCCCGGCGACTGAATAGCGCCGGCGTTTGAAACTTGCCGTGCGAAGGAAACAGGCTTTTTTCTGGCCAAAACCCCCGCCGAACCTCGAAATTACCCAACATTTGGGATTATTTTGATAGAGTAATACAAAATGTTGCGTCTCTCAATATATATTGTGGGTCGAGATCGAATTTTTACGAGATATTGTA
>JADFVY010000152.1 GCA_015222795.1 Pseudomonadota bacterium
CCCTGGGTGTCGCTGGTTTCCGCGTTGGTGCGCAGGTCCTTGATCATCTGGTATGGCTGCAGCACGTAGGAACGGATCTGGTGGCCCCAGCCGATGTCGGTCTTGGCATCGTGCTCGGCCTGGGCGGCGTCCTCGCGCTTCTTCAGTTCGGCCTCGTAGAGCCTGGCCTGCAGCATCTTCATGGCGGTGGCGCGGTTCTTGTGCTGCGAGCGGTCGTTCTGGCACTGCACGACGATATTGGTCGGGATATGGGTGATGCGAATGGCGCTTTCGGTCTTGTTGACATGCTGGCCGCCCGCGCCCGAGGCGCGGTAGGTGTCGATGCGCAAATCCTTGTCGTCGATATCGACTTCGATATCGTCCTCGATCACCGGATAAACGCCCGCGGCGGCGAAACTGGTGTGACGGCGCGACGCCGAATCGTAGGGCGATATGCGCACCAGCCGGTGGGTACCGGTCTCGGTCTTCAGCCAGCCATAGGCGTTGTGCCCGGAAATCTTGATTGTCGCCGATTTGAGGCCGGCCTCTTCCCCCGCCGATTCCTCAATCCATTCCACCTTGTAACCATGGGCGTCGGCCCAGCGGGTATACATGCGCACCAGCATCTCGGTCCAATCCTGGGACTCGGTTCCGCCGGCGCCGGCATGGACTTCAAGGTAGGCGTCGTTGTGATCGGCCTCGCCCGACAGCAGGCTTTCGATGCGGCGCTTTTCAACGCGCCCCTGCAGCGCCGTCAGCGCCGCCTCCGCCTCGGCCTGAACACCGGAATCATCCTCGGCCTCGGCAAGTTCGATCAGTTCAAGCGAATCGTCCAGTTCCTGGGTAATTTCATCATAGGCCTGGATCGCGGATTCCAGATGGGTCCGCTCGCGCATCAGTTTCTGCGCCTTGGTCGGGTCGTTCCACAGGTCGGGGTCTTCGGCGAGCGCGTTCAGCTCGTCAAGGCGGCGCATCGAGACATCGTAGTCAAAGATGCCTCCTCAGCAGTTCCATCGACTGCTTGATGTTATCGGCGATAGCCTGAATTTCCGCACGCATGCGCACCCTCGTTCGAATCTGTGGTTATGTCATTGCCGTGTGGATTTAATGATTTGCGCGCCGCGACGCAACCGTCTTGAAAAAACCGGGTCAGTAGAGACCGCTGTCGGTGCCCTTCTTGTTCGCCTGGGGAGGCTCGCCCTTGGGATCCCTGGAGCGATCCGGCGCAATGACGTTTCCCTCCTCGTCGAGCTGAACCGTCGGCGCCTGGCTACCGTTATCGGAACCGTCGAGTATCACCATCACCGAATTAAAGCCCGGCTCGGTGCCGCGCCGGAAAGCTTCCTGCACAATTTTTTCATCGCCGGGCTTGGCCGGCAAGCCGGTATCGGTGTTCATCAAAACCATGCGAATTCCCTCTGGCACGCGAAACGGCGTGGCGCGCTTGCCGGCCAGCGCGCCTTGCATGAATTCGATCCAGATCGGCAGCGCCACGCTGCTGCCGGTCTCACCCCGGCCGAGCGTACGCGGCGCGTCGAAACCAACATAAACACCGGCGACCAGGTTCGGCGAGAAACCCATGAACCAGGTATCCTGGCTTTCATTGGTGGTGCCGGTCTTGCCCGCAAGGGGAACATTAAGATAGCGTCTGATCCGCGCGGCCGTGCCGCGTTTCACCACCCCTTCCATCATCGAGACGATCTGGTAGGTGCTGATCGGGTCCGAAACGACTTCGCGCTGATCGGGTATGACCGGCGGTGGCTGGCCGCCCCAGGCTGCCACGCGGCAGCCACCGCAGGGCCGTTTGTCATGGCGGTAGATGGTAACCCCGGCACGATCCTGCACCCGGTCGATGAAAGTGGGCGTGATCTTCTTGCCACCATTGGCCAGCATCGCATAGGCCGTGGCCATGCGCGCAAGGGTCGTCTCGCCGGCGCCCAGCGCCATGGCCAGTTCGTATGGCATATCGTCCATAACGCCGAATTTCGCCGCATTATCGATAATGGGGCCCATGCCGACCGCCTTGGCGAGGCGCACGGTCATCAGATTACGCGACTTCACGATGCCAAGCCGCATGACGGTGGGGCCGTAGAAGGTCTTGCTGTAATTCTGCGGTTTCCATTTCGAACCGTCCGGCTGCTTCATGACGAAGGGATAATCCAGGATCACGGTGGCCGGCGTATAGCCATTGTCCAGCGCCGCCAGATAGACGAACGGTTTGAAGGACGATCCGGGTTGGCGACGCGCCTGGGTGGCGCGGTTGAATTCACTGCGCGCGAACTCGTAGCCGCCCGACATGGCCAGAACGCGGCCGGTATGCGGGTCCATGGCGATAATGCCGCCATCGATATTGGGAATCTGCCGCAACCCGTAGGTTCCTTCCGGATATGCGACTGTTACGCCATCTTTGTTGGGTTCGGACTCGCTCATCGGTTCGACCAGCACGATGTCGCCGACCGCCAGGACATCCGACGCCTTGGTGACTTCCAGCCCCAGCTTCTGCTCCGCCATCCAGGGACGCGCCCAGAGCAGTTCAGACAGTGGAATAATACCGGCCTGCTCCGGTCCGAGACCGATCGTCGCCGCGTTGTTCTCAACCTTCAACACAACGGCCACCAGCCAGTCGCGGGCGCCGGCGGGTTTTTCAGCCCCCTTCAGATATTCAGCCCAGTCGGTCCCCTGCTGCAGTTGGGCCACCGGCCCCCGCCAGCCATGGCGGCGGTCATAAGCGATCAGCCCGCTACGGAGCGCGCGGTCGGCCAGGCGCTGGAATTCGGGGTTAACGGTAGTGCGCACCGACAGGCCGCCTTCATAGAGTTCGTCCTCGCCAAATTGCTGCGACAGTTCGCGGCGGACTTCCTCGACGAAATAGGCGGCGTTAACCGGCACGTTTTCGCGGCGCTCCGCGGCAACCAGCGGTTCGGCGATCGCCGCCGCGGCCTCTTGCGGCGTAATGAAACCCTCGATCTGCATACGGCCGACCACCCAGTCGCGGCGCGTTTTCGCCGCATCGTGATAGCGAACCGGGTGATAATTTCCCGGCGCCTTGGGCAGCGCGGCCAGGTAGGCGGCCTCGGCGACCGTCAACTCGTCCATCGATTTATCGAAATAGTTCAGTGACGCGGCGGCCACGCCATAGGCGCCGTAACCCAGGAAAATCTCATTCAAATAGAGTTCGAGGATCTGGTCCTTGGTAAAGACGTTTTCCATCCTCAGTGCGATCAGCGCCTCGCGCGCCTTGCGCTCCAACCGACGCTCGCTGCCGACCAGGAAGTTCTTGGCGACCTGCTGGGTGATCGTCGAGCCGCCGACCATGCGGCGGCCTTCGAGATAATTCTTCACGTTGGTAAGCATGGCGCGCGCCAGCGCCTTGGGGTCGACCCCTCGATGCTCGTAAAAGCGCTGATCCTCGGCCGCGATGAAGGCCTGCTTGATACGGAGTGGAATAACGCCGATCGGCACGAAGGAACGCTTCTCGGTGGCGAATTCGGCGATTACCTGCCCGTCGCCCGCATGTACCCGGGTCGATATCTTCGGGCTGTAATTGGCGAGCTGCGTGTGATCCGGCAGATTTTGGGAATAATACCAGATGGCGTAAATCCCCCCGCCGGCGCCGATCAGGCCGAGCAGGAACAGAACGGAAAATCCGTAAAGAACGATTCTGAAAAAACGACGCATGCCCGACTTCCGATTAATCCGTTACGCAATCATCGCAAAAAAACCGCGCGCCGAACGGGGCGGGCGCGGACAATACATTGTTAAACTCGAATTGTGACTAATCTGTGAACGAATGGGCCTATCTGGCGGCGAGATCATCGATATGTTTAAAAAAACCGTCCAGTGCTGCCAGGACGGCCCTTCCAACTTTCTTACGAAAATTCTTGCTCAGCAGTATCTTCTTGTCGGTCTTGTTGGACAGGTAACCCATTTCGACCAGCACCGACGGCACATCGGGCGCCTTGAGCACGGCAAATCCCGCGAAACGATGCGTCTTGTAGGGCTGCATTCTGATCTTCTTCTTGCCGAACTGGGCGATCAGCATGTTGGCGAAGACCGAGGACTCCTCCATCGTGCGCCGCACGGTAAGTTCGCGGAGAATGTCGCCCGTTTCCTTCGAGTAAGGCGTAAGGTCGAGGCCGCCAATGATATCGCCCTTGTTTTCCTTCTTCGCCAATCTGGCGGCTTCCCTGTCCGACGCTTTCTCGGACAGCGTATAGACCGAAGCCCCACGGACCTTCGATTTGGGATGGGTGTCGGCATGGAGCGAAATGAAGATATCGCCCTCGCTGTCCTGCGCCATCTTCGCGCGGTCGCGCAGTTCCACGAAGATGTCACGATTGCGTGTCATGATTACGCGGTATCGCTTCGATGCCTCCAGTTGGCGGCGAACTTCCTGGGCCACCGCCATAACGACACGTTTTTCATAGGTTTTTCCGCGCACCGCACCCGGGTCGACACCCCCGTGACCAGGGTCGATAACCACGACACGCCTGGCATCGCCCTCGGGCTTTACCCGCGGCATGGGAATCGCCTTGCCGGTCGGCGGCGACCAGTTGTTCAGCGCGACCGCCTGACCCTTCTTGTATTTCGATTTGGGCACGGGAAGCAGATCGAACATCAGTCGATCAGGCTTGGCCAGCGCCGCGTGCCTCACAATTCTGACGGGGCCCTTCAGATCCACCACGACGCGGCTATTGCCGGCGCGGAACAGGCCATAGCGCATTCCCTCGACGACACCGCGCTTTTCATCGGCGGCATCGCCATCGACGCTCCAGCCCAGTTCCGGCAGGTCGATGACCAGCCGGTAAGGGTTTTCCAGTAGAAAGGCCGAATAGGGAACTGCCTTGGTAAGGTCCAGAACGACGCGAGTTTTACCATCGTTTACGCCGAGTCTTACACCTGTAACGGCCGGATCTTTCGCTGCCGCAATGTCGGCAAATGACGAAAAGGTTACCGCTACAAAGAAGGCGGCCGCCACAAAACGAATCAAAATCAAATACTTAGGATAAGCCATAATGCCAAACATATTGTGTCTTACTACGTTGATAAAACAAGATATATACGAAACAAGGTGAATCTGTCCACTTAAATAGAATACAAGCTTGGCTAAAGTTTGGTTACCATGGGGAAAAATATACGTTGTCCTGTGGACAGTTTAAGGCGTATTGATACGCTTGCGCGTACAGCCGTGAACCAGTCGCGTCGGTAGTTTGTCCGGCAAGACGGTGCAGCGGTCGGCCCAGAACGGCTTCTTTCCGATTAACGGTCAGTGGTTACGGGATGGCGGACCGAGGCATTTTTGGATTTATCGGTGATTTTGAAGGGAAACTCGAAGCCGATCCACGGACGGAGCTCCATGAGGGAGCGTCAGTCACGGGATGAGCAGGCACTCAAATGCGCTTCTGTCTTGGCACCTGGTTATGGCGTGCTGTTCGACGGAAGAATTCGGGGGTGCAGCCGGTTTCGCATAAATAGCGCTGCTTGCCGTGGGGTCGATTGTGACGCGTGGACCCGCGCGAGCGCGCCGGAGTTAATGCCGCATGGCACGCAGAATGTTAATCGACGCGAGTCACCCCGAAGAAACCAGGGTGGCCGTGGTAAGTGGTAAGCGTCTCGAAGAATTCGACTACGAGACATCCCGCAAGAAGCAGCTTAAAGGCAACGTCTATCTGGCGAAGATAGTGCGCGTGGAGCCCTCGCTCCAGGCCGCCTTCGTCGATTACGGCGGCAATCGCCACGGCTTCCTGGCTTTCAGTGAAATCCACCCTGACTATTATCAGATCCCGGTTTCCGACCGCGAACAACTGCTGGCCGCGGAAAAGGCGGCGACGGACGACGATGACGGCGAAAACGGCGAGCCGTTGGATACTGTCGGCGGCGACGAGGTAGAGGAAGTCGAACGCCGGCGCATCAAGCATTACCGCCACTACAAGATCCAGGAGGTCATCAAGCGCCGCCAGATCATGCTGGTGCAGGTGGTCAAGGAAGAGCGCGGCAACAAGGGCGCGGCGCTGACCACGTATCTGTCGCTGGCCGGGCGCTACTGCGTGTTGATGCCCAACACCGCGCGCGGCGGCGGCATCAGCCGCAAGATCGGCAGCGTGCAAGACAGGCGGCGCCTTAAAAAGATCCTCGACGAATTCAAGATTCCCGATGGTCTGGCTGTCATCGTGCGCACCGCGGGCGCCGAGCGCACCAAGGCCGAGGTCAAGCGCGACTATGAATATCTGGTGCGGCTGTGGGACGATGTCCGCACCCGAACCATGGAATCGATTGCCCCGACGCTGGTGCATGAGGAAGCCACCCTCATCAAGCGCACGATCCGCGACCTCTACAGCAAGGATATCGACGAGGTATTCGTGGAGGGCGAGGAAGGCTATCGCATCGCCAAGGATTTCATGAAGGCGATGGTGCCAAGCCACGCCAAGCGGGTCCAGCGCTACGACGACCCCATCTATCCGCTTTTCTTCCGCTACCAGGTGGAAAACCAGATCGACGCCATCCATAACCCGATCGTCCAGCTACGCTCGGGCGGCTATCTGGTGTTGAATTCGACCGAGGCGCTGGTGGCGATTGACGTCAATTCGGGCCGCGCCACGCGCGAGCGCCATATCGAGGAAACGGCGCTAAAGACCAACCTGGAGGCCGCCGACGAAGTCGCGCGGCAACTCAGGCTTCGCGACCTTGCGGGCCTCGTCGTTATCGATTTCATCGATATGGAAGAGAACCGCAACAACGCCTCGGTGGAGAGGCGCTTCAAGGAGGCGCTGAAAAACGAGCGGGCACGCATTCAAATTGGCCGTATCAGCGCCTTCGGATTGCTGGAAATGACACGCCAACGGCTGCGGCCCAGTTTGCTGGAGACTTCCAGCGAGCCCTGCCCCACCTGCGGTGGCGCCGGCCATGTCCGTTCGACCGAATCGACGGCGCTGCATGTAACACGCGGCATCGAGGAAGAAGGCCTGCGCAAGCGCGCGTCCGAGATTGCCGTGTTCGTGCCGACGTCCGCGGCGCTTTATATCCTCAACAACAAGCGCGACGCGCTTGTCTCCATCGAGGAACGCTGCGAAATGCAGATTTCCATAGCAGCCGATGACACGCTGATCCCGCCGGAATTCCGGATCGAACGGATTGTCGCGCGCGAGGGAGCCGAGGAAGAAGATCGATCCGAAATCGAGGAGATTATCGGCCCCGATGAGGAGTCGGATGATAGCCGTCGCAAGCGCCGTCCGCGCCGCCGCCGCAAGGAAGGGCAAGATGATGTGACTCCACAAGTGGCGGTGGACGATAAGGCGAAAATGGATGCGTCGAAAGCCGAAACCGATGTGGATGCCGACGCCGCGGGCGAAACCAGGCGTGACGCCACGGGCGAGTCCACGAGCGAATCCGGTGAGGATGAACCCCGCAAGCGCAGGCGCCGGGGCAAGCGTGGCGGGCGCCGCCGAGGACGTAAAACGGACGAGACAGGCGGAACAGAGACCGCGGATGGCGTTGATGGCGCCGATGGCGCGCCGCTAGCCGAAGCGGTCCCCGTTGGAGAAGATGCCGAAGCGGAACCCGTGATGGAAACTCCGGAATCCACCGGGGAAGAAGCCGCGCCCGCAAAGAGAAAACGGGCTCCGCGCCGGCGTAAAACCGCCGCCGGATCGGAGACTCCAGAGGCTTCGGAGGCTGTAGCCGAAACGGCCTCTTCATCCTCGACGGACGAGGTCCCGGCCACGGACACCCAAGCCGTAAACGCCGATGCCTCGGAAGAAGCAAAAAAACCGGCAAGACGGTTCCGGCGCAAGACGGCCGAGGCGAAAGCCGAGGAAGAAAAGGCCGAGACCAAAAAGCCGGCTCGCAGACGAGCCACCCGGAAACCGGCCGCCGCCGACAAGGCGGAGGATGGCGATGCCACGTCCCCACAGCCAACGAAGGCGAGTTTCGTACTCGAGCCGGAATCGGAGGCGCAACCCGCCCCTGAGCCAGAAGCCCAGCCAGAGCCCTTCATTGCACCGGCCGAAGCCACGGAACAGCCGGCAGAGGAGCCGCGGCCTGAGATGGCCGACACTCTCGCGGAGCCGGCGGCCGAAGAACCGGCCGCCGAGGAAGAGCCCAAGCGAAAGGGTTGGTGGCGGCGCGGCTAACAACCCTGCAATTTGCAAGTCTTGAGGGCGCCCATCGTGGCGCCCTCTTCTGTATATGGCATGCCGCCCCCGAGACACATGGAATCGCTTTCCGCGTTTCCATGTGTCCCAATAAAGCTGCTCACCTCTTGAAATTGCCCTGGCTTATGGTCAGGATTGACGAATATATGATAACTGGTAAAGTCTTAGATGATTCTACCGCAGTGGTTGAAGTCATATTCAGCCGACGGTGCGAGTAGTGTTTCATGGATTTGGAAATGATTATCAATGGCGGGGCTGGACAAACACTGCGGCGATAATATCACCAAATCGCCCCTTGAAACCGACAGCGACACGGTGGCCCGCGCCATCCCGCCAGGGTCCCTGTTCCTGTTTAGCGTCATGGCGGGAATCATCGGCGCCTTCGCAAGAATAGGATCACTGCACTTGAACTACCGCGGGCAGCGGGAAGTCGAGTTTGGCGACGGAACGGGGCCGCTTTTTCGCGTGCGGCTGAATACGCTGCGTACGATTTTCCGTATTGTCAGGAACCCGGATCTGGGCTGCGGCGAATCTTATATGGACGAAGGCTGGGTCCTGGAACAGGGCGACCTGAGCGGTTTCCTGAAAATGATGTGCCGCAACGAGGATGCCGCGAGCGAGTCGATACCGGGTAAGGTTCTGCGGGCCGTCAGCGAATTCATATTCAAGGGCCGGCGCAACAATCCGCGCAAAAGCCGCCGGAACGTGGCCCACCATTACGACATCGGCAACGATCTTTACGAGAGCTTCCTGGATGAAGGCATGAATTACTCATGCGCCTTCTTCAAGGAACCCGACCAGTCCCTGCGTGACGCCCAGATCAACAAACTGCGCACCACGATCGACCGGCTGGCGATCCCGGACGGCGCGCGCGTGCTCGACATCGGGTCGGGCTGGGGCGAACTGACCCGCATGATCGCATCCGAGACCGGCGCCGCCCACATCACCGGCGTCACCCTTGCCGAAACCCAGCGCGACCTCGCGCGTGAGCGCGCGGCGGCCATGACCGGCAATCGCCCTGAATACCAACTGGTCGACTACCGCGTTCATGCGGCCGACAATCCGAACACCTATGACAGGATCGTCAGCATCGGCATGTTCGAACATGTGGGCGCCATGCATTTCGACGAATATTTCCACGCAATAAACCGCATGTTGAAGGATAACGGGCAGGCGCTGGTCCATTCCATCATGCGCCCGACGCGCAAGGAAACCAGTCCCTGGTTTCAGAAATATATATTCCCTGGCGGCTACATTCCGCCATTGGATGACACCCTCGCCGCGGCGCGCAACGCCGGGCTGGAACTGGCGCACGAGCCTTTCATCCATGGAAATTTCCACTACGCCGAGACGCTGCGCCGCTGGCGCCGGGATTTCAACGAGGCATGGCCCGACCTGGACCGGTCTCGCTACGACCCGCTTTTCCGGCGCATGTGGAATTTCTATCTCGCGGGCTCCGAGGCGGCATTCGACACGAACGGCCTGTTCGTGGGCCAGATCGTTCTGCGGAAAAGGCTCTAACCTCCTCGTTCCTCATGCCAGCGCCGCAGAGCCTCCGCCGCGGCCGCGATCTCCTGAGTGCTTTCGGCAAAGGAAAAGCGCACGAAACGGTTGCCGCGCCAGGGATCGAAATCGACGCCGGGCGTTATCGCAACGCCGGCCTCGCTCAGGATGCGGCGGCAGAAATCTTCGCTGTCGTCCGTCAGATGGCCAACATCGGCATAAATGTAAAAGGCCCCGTCGGCCGGCGCGAGGTCGGTAAACCCGGCCTTCGGCAGTTCCGCCAGCAGCAGTTCGCGGTTCACCGCATAGCGCGCCACATTGGCCTCCATCTCGTCGCGGCAATCGAAGGCGGCGACGGCGGCGACCTGCGAAAGGGTCGGGGGCGAGATGAACAGGTTCTGCGCCAGCGATTCCACCGGCCGCATCAGGTCCTCTGGCACGATCATCCAGCCCAGCCGCCAGCCTGTCATCGCAAAATATTTCGAAAAACTGTTGATGACGATGGCCTCGCCGGTGAACTCGGCCACGGTGTCGGCGCGGTGATGGAAGGTGATGCCGTGATAGATCTCGTCGGAAATCAGCCGGATATCGTGCGCGCGGCAATAATCCACCAGCGCCTGTAATTCCGCGCGGCCCAACATCGTTCCGGTCGGGTTGGACGGGCTGGCGATAATCAGGCCGTGGATCGGGCCGTCGGCGCGCGCCTTGTCGAGAAGCTCCGGGGTTGGCTGGAACCGATCGGCGACGGTGGTCATCAGCGATACCGGCTCCACCCCCAGGGCCGACAGAATATTGCGATAACAGGGATAACCCGGCGCCGCCAGCGCTACCCGGTCGCCCTGGTCGAAGGCCGACAGAAAGGACAGCAGAAACCCGCCCGAAGACCCGGTGGTGACGACAATCCGCTCTACCGGCACATCGACCCCGTAATAGTCGCGGTAATGACCGGCGATGGCGGCGCGCAATTCCGGAATGCCCAGCGCCACCGTATAACCGATACGGTGCCCATCCAGCGCCGCGCGGGCGGCATCGATTACGCCCCGTGGCGCACCCGTGCCCGGCTGGCCGACCTCCATATGCAACACGCCCGCGCCGGACGCCGCGCGCTCGGCGGCCGCGCGCATCACCTCCATCACGATGAAGGGGGGAATTTCACCCCGTTTCGCGACCTTGGGTGCCATTTCTCCACTAATCCGGGAAGGCCGCGAGTCCAAAACCACGCGGATCGCTGACCGCCCAGCACAGGCTCTTTTCCGGGTCCACCGGATATCCAGGCGGACAATGGATCGCGTTGACGCGGCCAAGCGATTTTACCGTCGAGACCGAGTGGCCACGACCGGTGAGCGCCGCCACCGCCTCGTCGCCGGCGGCCGATTCGATATAGACGGTATCGCCGCCGCCATGATGCACGCGGGGCCGCCCGACCTGCTTATCCAGGCGATTTTGCCCAATCACGGCCGCCGCGGCGACATTAATCATTGCCGTTGCCGCCTGGGCACCCTCGCCACCGGCGGCGAGGAACTTCATCGACCGCACCTGCGGATTAAAAATCATGATGCCACCCAGCGACAATGGATTGCGATCCCTGGGTTCGGGCGACGGCGCCACAAGGATTCCCGTGCCTGGCGCGGCCCAGCCGGTGCCGAAGGGCTGGTAGGCGGTGAAGCTACATGCCACCGCACCGCCCAGATAATCCATCGCCACCACGCCGGTGCTGGCCGGCGCCGCCGACTGGCGCGGTGCTCCATTGTCCGCGTTCCCCGCCCCGCCGGATGCAGACGGGCTGTAATTCGCCATATTGGCGGCGGCCGCCTTCTTGGACAGCAGATCGGCCGGCTGAATATTCGTGCCATCGTCTGCCAGCCAGCGCGCGCGTCCGGCAAACGCCAGGCGCGCCGACTCGGCCAGCAAATGAAGCTTCTCCCCCTTATCGGCCCTGGCATAGCGTTTGCCGTCTGCCAGCATCTGCCACATCTGGCCCGCCACCAGACCACCACCCGCCGGCGGCGGCGTGACATAGATCCGGTCGTTACCGTATTGTACACCGGTAACTGTCTGCCAATTCGGGCTGAAATTCTGTAGATCCTGGCGCGCCAGAGATCCGCCGGCTTCCCCGAATGCCTTAACCAGCCGTTCCGCCAACTGCCCCTTGTACATGGTGCCCGCGCCATTCAGGCGCAGTTCGGCCAGAACATCGGCCAGGTCGCTTTGCGGCAAGGACTGGCCTTCAACCGGCAAGCTGCCGCGCGACGCAAAAATCCCCTTGGCCTCGGACTGCGCCAGCAGCGCGTTGCCACCGGCGGCGTAGGCTGCGGCGGAGGCCCGGGTCAACGGCTCGCCAAATCGCGCGATTTGCTCGGCCGGCGCCAGCAGCGTGCGCCAGTCGAGATAACCGTACCGGGCATGAAGCGCCGCCATGCCACGCACGTTAGCCGGCACCGCCGTGGCCCTGTAGGCGTCGGTCGCCGACGATTTGGGGGCGACAAAATCAAGCGCAAACACCTCTCCCCTGTCCCAGTCGGCAACCAGGCACACTCCACCGCCGCCGAGGCTGGCCGCCGAGGGATAGGTCACCGCCAGGGTGAAATAGGCCGCCACCGCCGCATCCGCCGCCGACCCGCCCTTGGCCAGCATTTCCATGGCCGCGCGCGCCGCCAACGGCTCGTCCGCGACGACCGCCCCCTTGAAAACACCACCCGGAAGTACCTGATCTATTTCACTGGATGCACATCCGGCTAGCAGAAGCGTCACGGCGGCAAACGCGGCTGCGCGATTGCGCAAACGCGTGGAGCGGGTTAGTCTGCTGTTGTAACGGAGAACTGAATCTTTGAAACCCATACGCCTGATCGCTTCCTCATTTGTTGCCGTGGCCCTGGCGTTGTTCGCCGCGCCCGCTGCTTCGATTGCCCAAGGTTCCGGAAAACCACCGCTGATTCGCGATGCGGAAATAGAAAATACCATTCGAATCTACGCGGGGCCAGTATTAGAAGCGGCAAAGCTGGATCCACGCGCGCTTTCGGTTCATCTTGTCCTCGATGATCGGCTGAACGCCTTCGTCGCCGGGGGCGAACGTATATTCATCAATACGGGCCTGTTGCGCAATGCCGAGGATGCAAATGGCATTATTGGCGTGCTGGCGCATGAGACCGGCCACATCGAAGGCGGGCATCTGTCCAAGCTGCAGGAAAACATGCGCAACGCCAGCGCACAGTCGGTTATCGCGCTGGTGCTGGGCGCCGTTGCAGCCGGGGTAAGCGGTAACCCGGAAGCCCTGATCGCCGGCGCGACGATGGGCCAATCAATCGCCACCGGATCGTTCCTGCATTACAACCGGGCCATGGAAAGCCAGGCCGACCAGGCGGCGCTGCGCTATCTGGAAAAAACCGGGCAATCGGCGCGAGGGTTGATGGATATACTTGGCAAGCTACAGAACCAGGAACTGTTGGATGCCGGGCGCCGGGATCCATATCTTCGCACCCATCCGCTGAGCCAGGAGAGACTGGCGACCGTACGTACTCATGTAGATAAGTCCATCTATTCAAACGTGGAATCCACGAATCTGCTGGATTATTTGCAGCGCCGCATGCGCGGCAAGCTTAACGGCTACATCGATCCGCCGGGACAAACCCTGGCCCGCTACAAGGCCGACGATACCGGTATCGAGGCGCGCTACGCGCGTGTCCATGCGCTGGAAAAACTGAACCGGACGGACGAGGCAGTGGCAATCATGGATATCCTCATAGCCGAAAAGCCAAACGATCCTTTTTTCCAGGAAACCAAGGGCTATGTTCTTTGGAAGGCGGGGCGTATCCGCGAATCGCTCGGCTCTTACCGGCGTTCGGTGGAGCTTTCGAAAGGACTGCCGTTACTACGATTGAATCTGGCGCAGGCCCTGCTCGAACTGGAAGACCCGAACGCCGCCCGCGAGGCCGTCGAGCAGCTTGTCCTGACAACCCAGATCGAAAAGCAGATGCCCCGGGCATGGCGACTACTGGCAACGGGTTATGGCCGGATGGACGATTTCGGGCCCGCAGCCTACGCGCTGGCCGAGGAGGCGTTGCTGCGGCGCGACCGCGAAGGCGTCAAGCGTAATGTGGACAAGGCGCTGGACCTGCTGCCACCGGGGTCGCCAATGCATTCGCGCGCCATGGATATCCAGTTTCTGATGGCCGGAATGGGCAGGCCCGGTTGAACGGTCGCCCGGCACGTAAACTTGTTGTGACACCCGATAAAATTAAGCGGTTCTCAACTCGCACCAGCGCATAATATCTGTTAGTTTGCGCGGCTTCGGGGTCGGCGAGGAATTTTTTATGAGGAATATTCGATGAAGTGTTTTTTGAGTCACGTTTTGCGAATCGCGGCGATGGGCTTGGCGCTGATGCTGGCGGGCCTGCCCGCCTCGGCGCAGGAATTCAGCGACGCCCAAAAAGCCGAGGTCGGGAAGATCATCGGTGAATATCTGAAGGAAAACCCGGAATTCATCCGCGAATATCTTCTGGAAAACCCGGAAATCCTACTCGAAGTGTCCGACAAGCTGCGCGCCCTGCAGATTCAGCAGGAGCGCGAAAGCGCCGCGCTGGCGATGACCACGCTCAAGGAAAAACTGGAACGCCACCCGATGACGCCGGTGACCGGCAATCCGGAAGGCGACGTCACGCTGATCGAGTTTTTCGATTACAACTGCACCTTCTGCAAGCGTGTTCTTTCCACCATGAAGGAGATCGAGGAAGAAGACTCGAACTTGCGCGTGGTCTGGAAGGAATATCCAATTCTGACCAGCCGCGCGCCGACCTCCCTGACCGGCGCCAAGGTCGCGATGGCGGCAAACCTGCAGGGTAAATATATCGAAGCCCACGATGCGCTTATGAGCGTGCGCGGCTCGCTGACATCCGATGCGCAGATATTGCAGATCGCCGAGGATATCGGCCTGGACATGGCCAGGCTGAAAAAGGACATGGAGTCACACGTTGTAAAGGCATACATCTCGGAAACGGTAAAGCTGGGCGAGGCGCTGAAGTTCCAGGGCACGCCTACCTTCGTGGTAAACGGCGCGGTGATCGGCGGCGCGGTGCCCAAGGAAGTCCTTGTGGCCGTAATAGCAGCCGCACGCGCCGGCGCGCTACCGCCCGGCGAGTTGACCGAACAGGACATGGGGCTGATCGTCCAGAAATTCGGGTCGTAATCAAAGCGGGCCATGATTGGCCGTACTCACGATCGATTGCGTGAATTGGTTCTATCTATATGGAATCGAGCGGATCGTTTGGAATTACATGGTCCAGCCTCGAGCGACCTCGCCCTTCGAGACGGCGCTACGCTCCTCCTCGGGATGAGGGCGTAAATGTAGGTATTTCATGAAAAATGAGGTATTAGAGCCTCATCCTGAGGAGGGCCGAAGGCCCGTCTCGAAGGACGAGGTCGCTCGGCGGGTAGAACTGTAGCATATCGATATCGGGGACGGCACCGCGGAAGGCCGCGGACGAGCGGTAAAAGCCGATCAATCTCATTCCGCCGCGCCCTCTTCTTCCAATTGCGGTGGCCAGATCACCGGAAACCACTCTCCCTCCATGCGGTCGCCCGGTTTCAAATCGACGCCCATCTCGGGGAAGGGCGGCGAGGATTTGCCCGGCCGCTCGCAGAAACGCACATCGTCGCCCAGCCAGCGGTGCGCGAAACCGCGCCGCCGGCCCGGGCCGGGATTGGGCGGCGCGCTGTGCAGGGTCTTGTAATTGAAGGCCACCGCGTCGCCCGGCTCCAGCGACCAGGAAAGGATATCGTAATCCCCCGGATTGCCCTCGATATCGGGCACGGGCTCGTAACCGGCCCCCTTGTAGTCATAGTTCTCGCCATCCTTGAACATGCGCGGATAAAACAGTTTTCCCCAGCGATGGGAGCCGGCGACGAATTTCGGGCAGACCTGTTCGGGAACCGGGTCCATCGGCGTCCAGAAACTGACCGTATCGTCGCCATCGACGCAATAATAGGGAAGGTCGTGGTGCCAGGGCGTGGGTTCCGCGGTGCCCGGTTCCTTTACCAGAACATGCTCGTGAAAGAACTGGGCGCGTTCCGACCCCATCAGCCGCGCCGCCATTTCGGCGGCCGGCGAGCGGGTGACAAAATAGCGATATTGCGGGATCCTCCGCCAATTACAGTAATCGCCAAAAAAGCGCCCCGGCGAATCCTCGCCGGTATAGTGAATCGCCATCGGGCCGGGCAGCCGCAAGTTCCGCTCGATCCCCTGGGCCAACCTGTCGAGCCAGTCCTGGGTGAATATCTGGCGCAGCACGACCACCCCGTCGCGCTGGAATCGTTCGACATCGTCATCTGAAATCAGGGTTTGCGCATCTCGTGACATTTTCCGGCCCTCCCTTGATGTTTTCCGACATACGCGTTCCCGACATCGGGAAAAATCCTACCCGCTCGCGCGACGCTTGACCAGAGCAATGGCTTCGCGTTTATCTGCCTGCAGCCAACCAATGAGGACGACCATGCCCCCGAAAGTAAATCCGCTGAAACTGAACAAGCTGCAGCTGAAGACCTTGGCCATCCTGCAGGAACTGGCCGGCGACCCCGGCATTACCGAGCGCGACGAAACCACCGGCGGCACGCGGATCACCGGTATTCCACAGCCGCATGGCAATCATTTTCATGTGGGGGCGCGGGTTGCGATGACCAGTGACGCGACCGGGCTGACCAACGAGGGCGTCTGGCTGGCACTGGTGCGCAAGGGCCTGGCCGCGGCCGGCGTCTTTCCCTTCAGCATCGTCATCACCCCCGGCGGCCTGGCCTACGAAACCGGAATCCGCGACCAGATCCTGCACGGGTCGGATCACTAGAAAAGTTTCAAGGATGGTCGGCGCCGGCGTTGGCCGGTCAATAGGGCAGGGCCAGTCCCGCGGTGAAGGCGATGCTGTCGCGGTCGTACAGGTCGATGGTGCTGCGGGTCTCGCTCCAGCGCAGGCCGAGCTGCGGCGACACGCCGAAGAACACCCAGCCGGTCCACGTCACGCTGAAGCCGGCCTCGCCGGTCAGGTCCTCCTGCCGGCGGCCGAAGGGGAAGTTGAAATCCTCGTAGACATCGCGGGTAATCGCGCCTTTGAGGTTGAGCCGCCAGCCGTTCCAGGGCGAGGCGCCGACATTCAGCGAGACCCCGCGGCGCAGGAACGAGAATACGTCGTCCTCGGCGTTCCTGCGGCCGACGATGCCGGTGAGCCGCAGGCGGCCGGTGTCGCCGAAGCCGAGGCTGGGCCCGATGGTCGCCTCCCACTGGCGGAAGTCGTGGGCCTCGGAATTGTTCACCTCGCCCTGGATCAGGGTGATGCTGCCGACCGCGAAATGGCGGCCGGTGATACGCCGGGCCGGTTGCAGGAAGACCGAACGCTCGACCCGGCTGAGGTCGCCATCGAAATAGAAGGGCTGCACCACGATGCCGGTCTTGAACGACCCGTTCGGCCCGCGACCGCGGGCGGCGAACTCCAGGCGGAAATTGGAATCCGGCACCCCTTCGTCGCCCAGCGGCTCGGAATGGGCCGCGTCGAGGCTGGCCTCCAGGCGGGTATTGTCGCGCCACTGGGTGCGCAGGGTGCCGCCGATCGATATATCGGCCCGCACGCCCTCCTGCGCCTTGCTCTCGTCGCTGAGGGTGAAGGGCAGCCCGAGGAATTCGATGGTATTGGCATTGCTGCCGTTGTTGATGTTGCTGTCCGGCGCCACGCCGAAGGAAAACCGTCCCACGAAACTCTGCTTGTCCTCGACGGCGCGGGCCAGCCGCTCGATGTTGCGGCGCACTTGCTCCGGCGGGTCGCGGCCCAGCTCGGCAACCAGGATATTCTTGGCATCACGCCAGCGCTCCACGGCCATGTAGGCTTTCGCCAACTCAATGCGCGGGCGCGGCCAGTCCGGCTCCTTTTCGGCCAGCCGCTTCAGCCGGCGGACCGCCAGGTCGTTGTCGTCGCGCGCCACCTCCACCTGCGCCAGCAGGATCTGCAGTTCGCGGTCCTCCGGATTGCGTTTCGCGATAATCAGCAGCAGCTTATAGCCCTGGTCCAGCTTGCCCTGCTGCAGGCTCTGCCGGGCGATCGAATAGAGGGCGACATCGCCGGGGTCGGCCAGCGTGCCCGCCCTGGCGCCATTGACCGGCGCCGTCACGATGATCACCACGATCAGCAGCAGGGCGCCGCCGAGCGCAATCCACTTCGCCATTTTTGCTTCCCTCCCGAAAAACCGGGGGGGATCGTCGTCCCCCCCGGGAATGTCTGCGATTGCTGTTGTTGTTGTTATTTCGGCGTCTCGCCGGTCTGTCCCGCGACGAAGCCGCCGACCAGGATATTGTCCCCGTGGTTTACGTCGACCACACCGGCCGTCTCGCTCTCGTTGATCAGCCCGCTATCATCGGCGTCGGACGCCGGTCCGTAGAACATGCCGGAGAAGGTGTCGTCCTCCGCCGGATTCAGGGTGAAGTCGAAGGCAGGATCGTCGCCCTCACCATCAGCATCGTATTCGGCCGTGGTCAGCGTGCCGCTGTAGCTGTTGCCCACGATGTCACCTTCGCCTAACAGCGCGTAGGTCCCGGTGCCTTCGCCCGTGCCGCTGCTGTCGAACGTGACGGAGAGGGCGCCCGGATCGTAGTCGACCGTGATAGCGACGGTGCCTGAAAGTTCGTCGCCGCCGGCCATGTTGGTGCGGCCGACGAAGCTTCCGCTGTAGTCGAAGGAGCCCGTGGTCGGAATGTCGGCCACGTCGGTTTCTACGCCGTAATGGGCGAACGCCGTGGTTTCAGTCGCCGGACCATGGTTGATGTCCGCCCGGGAAAGCCAGGCGTAATCGCCGCCGATTTCAATAACATTAATGTCCACGCAAGGCAGCGGCACGCCCTCCGCGCAGCCGAGGGAGGCGACATCGCCCCCGGAATCTAAGACGTCGGTAAACGGAACCCACTGGCCGTCGATCTCGATCCACAGCTCGTCATGGTCCGAGTCGTAGCGCACCGTATTGGTGATGACCGGCGCCGTGCCGGTGCCAAGGTCGAGCTGCACCTGCCCGTCAAGCTGGATTTCCCAAACGGTATTACCGTTTCCGATCAGTTGCGCGAAAATCGTCTGGCCCGGATCGTCGTCGGTCGCATCGGTTGGCGTGCTGTTGGAGTCATAGGGGCCCAGCGTGTCCTCGACAGCCGGCGGCGGGACGTGGCCGAGCCCGTCCTGACCGTCGACACCGTCAACACCGTCGACACCGTCAACACCGTCGATACCCGCCGCCCCCTGCGGGCCGGTGTCGCCTTCGCACGCAGCCAGCCCAAAGGCCGCCACCAACGCAGTCGCTGCGAGAATCGTGTTTTTTCTTCCTAGCATGATTATAGCTCCCTTTATTTCGGAGCCGGCTATTCTACTTTCGCGAAAGCAACTAACTTTCCGCGAAACAACCTGCTCCAGGTCCTACGGAAATTTTTACGATTGTAATTTAATATAAATTCTACTTTTCGTCCAGACTAAATTACTACTCATGAGGTTTTTTTAAAATATTTATTCGTGTTTTTAGACTACCTAACCTCCGGCGCCCGCATTGCGGCGACCGTGGTTAATGACTACGGTTAATAATATATTAATAACCATTTACATCCAGTGGGTATTTGATGTACATCAATCCATGCCACAAAAAAACAACCCTGTCTTTGGTAGGTTTTCGGCATATCCGTCATGTACCATCGCACTCGTTCGGTGCATTATACCGGCAGGATGTGGCGGATGGCGACCAGCCGAACTGCGTCCGAGGGCCGGCCGCCAGGCAGAATCTCCACGCCAATCATATCGGGCAACCCGAAAGTGGCATGCCGCTGCCGTCCAGATCACCAACGTTACCCGACATGAGGGTATAAGTTGGCTGTGTCCAGGACTTCCGGATAACGTTCTGGAACGAGACGTCGAACCATAAGCCCGCTGCCCTGCCCCGCAGGGTCCTCCCAGCGGCGCCCAAAAACGCGCCTGGCCCATAACCGAGCCTGCAACGAGTCCAGTGTGAACGTCAGTTCAGAGCCCCGGAACGGACCACTGGTGTCTGAATGCCTGTCTTGCGGGTCTTGGCAGGCCTGTTGGCGCAGCGATCTGCGGATTCAGCCATGATCGTTGGAGGTGATCTCCGCCTCGCGCGGCATGTCTATAGTTCGCGGGGTTTATCTGGTCGCCCCCCGGCATCGCCGACAGGCCCAACGGGCGCCCTTGTCTGCCTTTGGCTTTGGCGGGGAACCTCCAAAGCCAGTTTTCGGCAGACCGGGTTCACGGAACCACGCCTTCAGAACCGAACGCCCCAGCGAAGGCCCATGCTGTCCAGACCGTCGTTGCGGTCGCAGAGTTCGGCGTTGGACAAATGGTCGATCATCACCGAGATATTGTGATGTTCGGAAATTCGGTAACCCAGAGAGGCCGACTCGCGAAACAGCCATCGGCAACCCAGGTTCTTCCTGTCGGGGTCGCCGGTGTCCAGTTCCCCGTTATGCACCGAGGCGCCGAGGCCGACCTCGACGAAGATGCCGGCGAACAGGTCGACATCCCAGGTCAGGCCGATATAGGCCTGGCTGGTTTCGCCACCGAAGTTGCCGGTAACGCCCAGATGGGGGCGCGGCGACCAGACGTAGCGCAGGAATTCCGGCGACGTGAACAGGAACTCGACATTCGCGTCGATGTCGGAATCTTCTTCCCGGGTTGTAAACATACTGGCATCGTGGCGCAGCGCGCCGATGCGAATTTCCGACAGGATGCCGGGTTCACCTTTTTGAGCGTCCTGGCCGGCATCGGCAAGCGCGGGGAGCGGCGGGAACGCCAGCAATCCCAACAGGGCCCCTGCCGCCGGATAAGCAAGCAATCGCATGGCTGCCTCCATGGTCCGGATGAGCTAGCAATTTCCCGACGATATTTCCTCGGGTAGTTTAGCGGCACCATAACCGATATCGCCCATTTCCTTCAACTGGCCATTGTATGTACTAATAATTACCGCCTCTGTTGGCGAGCAGATGGGCATCGGCGCGGCTCCAATCGCAAACACCTCCGTTTTCTGGCATCCCGCTTGTTAAAAGCCCCATAAAGTTGTATGGTGCCGCGCATAACCTGTTGAAATGTTTAATTATTTATTAACGGAGCAGTTTGCTCCGGTAGGGAGCTCCGGATGCAGGACAACCATGACGACAACCAGTCTCACGACGACACGCCGCCATACGCCGGGCCCATGAGCGCCGACTTTGGCGGGCGCGAGGACGGCTACAGCCCATTCCAGAAGGTCTATATGGGCCTGATGGCGCTGGTTGTTCTGTCGGTTCTGTCGGCCGGCGGCTGGGGTACCTGGCGTTATATGACCCATGGCTTCATGTCCTTCGAACTGGAGGCGTTGGTCGACAGCATCGAGGCGGGGGATGCGGCGGAGGCCGAAATCGCCGCCAACGAAATCGTGGAACTGGGTTACGAGGCCGATGCCGCCATTCCCTTCCTGGCCGAAATAGTCGCCGACCCGGACCTGCCGAACAGGGCCACCGCGGCCGAAACCCTGGGCCGCCTTTATGCTTCCTCGCCGAAAGCGGTGGCCGCGCTCGGCGAAGCGGCGCGCGATCCCGACGAAGCCATGCGCCATGCGGCGCTGCGCGCGCTTGCGCAAATTGGATTTCCCGCCGAGGCCGCGCTGCCCGCCATCCTGGAACAGCTGGCCTCGGGCGATGTAAAATCCCGGCAACTTGCCGCGCGGGTCCTCGGCAGCATCGAATATCTGGAAATCGAAGAGGAAGATGCCCTGGTCGCGGCGCTGGAAGATTCGGAGCCGGCGGTCCGGGCCGCGGCGCTGGCGGCGCTGGTCCAGATCGACGCGGAACTGCCCGAGGGCAGCATCGCCAGGCTGGCCGGGTTCCTCACCTCCCGCGACGCCGACGCCCGCGCCGATGCGATCCAGGCGCTGGGGCAGTTGGGTCCCGACGCGGCGGAGGCCATCCCGATGATCGAGGTCGCCCTGACCGACGAGTCCAGCGAAATCAGGCATAGCGCGGCCTGGGCGCTGGGCAATATGGGCGAGGAACAGGGTGCGCGGGCGGTGCCGGCAC
>JADFVY010000153.1 GCA_015222795.1 Pseudomonadota bacterium
TGAGATCAACGACCCCGGCGCCGGCGACAATGTGCTGACCGCCAGCCACGCCAGCCACGCCTGCCCCGGTGGCGCGGTATCCTGTTACCTGCGGCTGGAGGGGCCGGGCGCGCCGCGTATCCGCGAGGTGCTGTTCACCGGCGACTTTTTCGTCACCCCGCCGCGCACGGTCTTCGATCTGGAGGCCAGCCTTCGCGGCGTTGCGGCAACGGAGGCCGGCGATGCGGTGGAGAAATTCTTCGCGCAAGCGTCGGTCGATCTGCTGACGATCATGCCGGCCGATTTCCGCACCGTGCTGGAAAGCGCGATCGCCACCGCGCGGGCGGACGGCTGAGATGCCCGGCCGCAATAGCAGGCGGGAGGACCATGACGGATAGTCCGGGACAGAACGGCGGCCAGGAAACGCGGCGAAGCTTTCTGGGCGGCGCAACCGGGGAAGACCGGCCGTCGCTGGCCGCGTCGCTGGTGCTTGGCGCGGTGTTTCTGCTGGCGCTGCAGGACGGGCTGATCAAGCTGGTGAGTCCCGAGGTCTCGCTCTGGCAGTTCCAGACACTCCGCTCCGCGCTGAATCTGGTGTTGCTGTTCCTGCTTAGCCGCGCCGTCTGGGGCACGGCGCCGCCCCGCCCGAAATGCCTCTGGGCGGTGGTCCTGCGCAGCATGCTTCTGGTCGGGGCCATGCTGCTGTTTTTTGGCGGCGTTCCTTTCCTGACCCTGGCCGAGATCGCGGCCGGGCTTTACGTCTTCCCTCTTTTCGCATCTATTTTGGCGGCCGTGGTCCTGCGCGAACGGCTGGGCCCGCGCCGTATCGTGGCAATCGCCGCCGGGTTTGCCGGCACTCTTTTGATCCTGAAACCCGGCAGCGAAAGCTTTGCGCTGGTCGGGCTGATGCCGGTCGGCGCCGGCCTCTGCTACGGCGCGCAGATCCTGGTGACGCGCCGCCTGTGCCGCGAGGAATCGCCGGTTACCCTGGCCCTTGGCGTCTCGATCACCTTCCTGGTCTTCGGCCTGGGCGGGCTGGTTGTGTTTACCCTGGTGGACGGTGGAGCGCTGGCCATCGAGTGGCCCTATCTGTTCACCGGCTGGCACGAGCCGGCCGTATGGGTGCTGGCCATCGTTGTTGTCAGTTCGGTTTTGAATTTGACGGCCAATATCGGCCTGGCCAAGGCCTATCAGACCGCAGAGGCAGGCTGGCTCGCCTCCTTCGATTATTCCTATATGATTTTCGCTACATTCTGGGGTTTCGTCTTCTGGGGCGACATCCCCGGCGCGATGACCCTGACCGGCATGGCCATGATCGCCAGTGCCGGCGTCTTCGTAACCTGGCGAGAACGCGTGGCGGCGCGACACCCTTAATTGGGCTAAACCCGCTTAAGCTTCAAGTGGATTGCCTGTAATTACGCGGTTCGGCGCCGAGCGACCTCGTCCTTCGAGACAGGCCTTCGGCCTTCCTCAGGATGAGGGTGCAAATGTATGTATTTCATGAAGAATTAGATGTTGGAGCCTCATCCTGAGGGGCCCCGTAGGGGCGTCTCGAAGAACGAGGTCGCTCGCCGGCGAGGCTAGAGCCGACATTCCAGTCGAGCTACGCCCGGAGGAAGGATTTCAACTTCCGTTCTGCAAGTTCCACCAGGCGAACGGCAACGCTTGAGGCCACGACATGCGCCAGCTTTACCGGAACCGCGTTGCCAAGTTGCCGCATGATCTCGGACCACGCGCCGTGGAACACATAGCCATCGGGGAAGGTTTGCATTCTTGCGGCCTCGCGCGCCGTGAAGTAACGAACATTGCCATCGTCCATCACCATCATGTTCTCCCCGCCGGGCACGCCGTGAACGCCTGCCTTCAGGGCCTTTGACGGCAAATCGAGAGGGCTGCCCGTATGCCCCGGATAGGCGCGGGCGCCTTGCTGGAAGCGGTGATTATGGATTGCGCCCGATAGTGCCGTATCGCGCGGGTCAGGCAAGCCAACCAACCCGTCGCGAACCGTTTTCCATGGCTTGTGTTGCGCGGATGGCCGCAAATTTGACTGCCGCAACGCATCTATCTTGCCAGCCAGCCGCGAGGGAGCCGCGGGCTGGTCCCCGGTTGCGATTTCATGCCGGTCCCAATAGTCGCCGGTTACCCATTGGTCCTCCAGCAGGGCATCGAGGGAATGCGTCTCATCGGGGAAATTCCACTCCACGCCCAGGTCCGCGCGGAAGCCGACGATGAAAACACGCTCGCGCTTCTGGGGCACGCCGTAATTGGCGGCGTTAAGAACCCGGTGTACGACCTTATACGTCAGTCCGCGCCGCTGCCCGGAGGTCTTGGCCTGTTCCAGGCGAGCCAGATGGTCGAGCACTTCCTCGCCGGCCCTCCTCACAAGCTCGGGAAAAGTGAGTTGCAGCACTACATACTGGAAGTAGTTGGCGAAGGCCGGTCTGGTCAGGCCCCGGACATTTTCGACGATGAACGCCCTCGGCCGGGTCTGGCGAATGGCCCTGACCGTCGCGGGAAACATGTCCCGCGCGTCTTCGTCGGCGCGATGCTTGCCGCCCAGGGGAAAAGGCTGGCAGGGGGGGCCGCCAACGACCAGGTCAATCTCGTCCCCGAGATCCGTGAAGTCGAATTCCCGGACGTCCCCTTCCGTCAGCGGCCAGTCACCGACCAGCGGATAGCCGCGGCGCGCGTTCTCGCGCACTGTGTCGCAGGCCCATCGATTCCATTCGATCACGGCCTTGGGCGAAAAGCCCGCGAGACTTACGCCCATCCCCAGTCCGCCCGCGCCGGCAAACAGTTCAACAACATTCATGCCGTTTGTGTCTCCCGTTCCCGTCCACCTAGGAACTCTTCAATTCTGTTCCCGAGTTCCCCGCGGTCGCCGATCTCGCATTCCCATATCACCAGAACTCGCCAGCCCATTCGCCCGAGCGTTCCCTGGTTCCTTATATCCCGCTCCCTGTTTCCTTCCAGTTTCGGGACCCAGAAATCAAGCCGGGACTTGGGTATTCTGGCAAGCTTGCATCCGGGATGCCGGTGCCAGAAACACCCATGGACGAAGATGACCTTCTTCTTGCGCCTGAATACGATATCCGGTTTGCCCGGCAGGTCGCGCGAATGCAGGCGATAGCGATAGCCCATGGCGTGAACGAGCCGCCGGACTACCATTTCAGGCTTGGTGTCCGCGCCCTTTACGCGGCCCATCCGTTCGCTTCGTTCCTGTTTGGTGAGCGTGTCCACCATCCCACATATGGTATGCCACGATAACGCGACCCCAACAACATCGAAGTATCAGAGCCGACCATAATGCAATAACAGAACAAAGGAAGAACGTACAATGCCGCACAAGAATGCGGTCGTAAAGCAAATAATTCAATTTCCAGGAAACTTGCTGGACCTGTTCGGCATGTCCGCGGACGATTTGATCCCCGAATGCGAGGGCATCGTGACGGCCTGAATTTTCAGAACATTTTGATCAGCCCGCGCCCGCGGCGGGTTTTTTTGTGCGTGGCGGACGGTTGTAACGGCGCTTGCACATAGCCCTACATATATTGTGGCGTTATGTCACAGGTAAAAAGAGTTCCCCACATGAAATAATATCTCGATTAACACGTTGTATTCTATAACGGGTTGCAATCCGGTACGTCGCCATAGAGCGACGGCCGGGTCTTCTTAAAATATGAACCAGGGTTTTTGGACCTGGAAAGATACCTATAACAGAAGGGGCAGGAAAAAGATGGCGAGGACGGAACGCGCGGCGCAGACGCTGGATATGAAGGGCATGAATTGCCCGATGCCGCTGATCTGGGCCCGGAACATGATGGAAATTATGGAGCCGGGCGAAAGCATCGAGGTGCTGGCCACCGATCCGGGAACCATCAGGGATTTCAAGGTCTATGCAAAGTCAGCCGGCCATGAGCTGGTGAACTGGAGCGAGACCCGGGGACTAATCACAATTCTCCTGAAGAAAGGCGCCGCCTGAAAGCAGGGCGGCGCCTTTGATAAGTGTCGGCGGATAAAGCTGCTCGCCCCTTGAGATAGCCGGCAAGTTAACCGCGTCTGCACATCGCCGCCAACGCGCCGGTGAAGCTACCCTCTTCCAGATATTTCATGCCATAGACGCCGCCGGCGATGATCGAGGCCAGCGCGATCAACGAGCCCAGCGCCAGGGTCGACATGCCGGCAATGCCCTGGCCCACGGTGCAGCCCAGTGCCAGGATGCCGCCCGTGCCCATCAGCGCCGCGCCGATCAGATGGCGGATCATATCGCTGGCGTCGGTGAAGCTTTCGACCCTGAACGATTTTGTCGCCATCGCCATGATGAAAGACCCGGCGATGACACCGCCGACCGTGGAAATGCCGAAATTGATGGTCGAGCCCGAGAAGGTCATCAGATACATGATGCTCTCGCCGGTCGGGTTTATGAAGGTGAAGGAGCCCAACTGGGTTGGCTCGAAATCGTCATAGCCGATGACGCCCGTCGCGTACCATGCGGCCGGCACCAGCAGCCCGATGATCAGGCCAGCGGCCATGTCGCGCTTCGAAGCCCGGAACCCCGCATCCTTGAAACAGAAGGCCAGTAGCCCGCCGCCGGCCAGAATGGTTACGATCCAGCGCAGCGTATCGGCGGAGGCGCCGGTTAGCCCGGCCAGCAAATCGGGAATGCCTTGGGATTCATAGTTCTCCGACAGGTCTATATTGGTGACGGCTTCCAGTTCAACTCGGCCCATGCCGATCAGTCCGCGCAGGGTCATATAGGCGAAAATGCCCAGCACGATGGCGACCACCAGCGATTTCAGGTTTCCCGCGCCCAGCCGGACCAGCGTCTTGTTGCCGCAACCGCCGCCCATTGTCATGCCGAAGCCGAACATCAGCCCGCCGATGATGGCGCCGGCCCAGCCGAAATTGGTGGTAAGATAGATCGACTCGCCCAGATCGACGATTTCGAAGGCGTGCATCGCCTGGCTGACCAACATGGCCACGGCGATCGCCATCAGCCAGGCCCGCATGCGGTTCCAGTTGCCCATGAAGACCATGTCCGAAATGGCTCCCATGGTGCAGAAATTGGTGCGGTTGGCCGTGGCGCCGAAAACCCCGCCCAGCACGAACCCGGAAATAGCCACGACGGTGCCGATCTCCATGTCTTCCATGATCGTTTCCTCTCAACAACGAAGCCCGCACAACCGGAACATCCGTGTCCGGAACGCGGGATGCCCGGGAGGTTCGCCCCCACCCCGTGGCAACAGTTACGATTTTTCTAATATGTAGTTAGCAATGGTGGGGGTAATGGCGCAAGCGCTGATTACAGTGCACGCACTAGCGCATCATCCGATCTGTTGGAATCGCTTATGCGATCCAATAGACCGGATAAAGATGCTCGCCTCTTGATACAGACCACTAGTTTGCGACCCGTGGATCAGGCGGGCTTGTCGCGGGCCCCCGCCATGGTCTGGGCGACCAGTTCGTACCAGTCTTCCCAGGCGCGCCTGGTTTCCGGCGTGAATTCATTCCCCAGCGTCTGCGCCAGGCTCCAGATCAGCGCTTGGCCAAATGGCATATAGTGACTGGTTTTGATTTCCATATTACGATGGCTCGTCCCCAGCATATCCAGGGCGCTGGAAATGGTTTGTTCCGTCGTCATGCCGTTTACCGCCACGGCGACCATTTCCATGAATCGCTGTGCCTGGCCGGCAATATCTCCCTTGAACAGGGCCTTCATGTCCGGCGAAAGATCGAACAGGCAAGCATAAAAAAACTCAGCAAAGTCCTCGCGCCTGGCCGTGACCTGCTCGAAACTGCCGCGCACAAGTTTGATTTGTTCGTCGGTCATATTCTGCCCCTGGCCTTTTTATTGTCGGCAGGCAGTCTGAACTGAAAAGCTATATAAAAGATGAATCGGTGAGGTCGATCTAATGCAAACGGGGCA
>JADFVY010000154.1 GCA_015222795.1 Pseudomonadota bacterium
CGTGGCGCGCCGGAAAAGTTTTTCCGCCTTTTTCGCATCGGTCTGTCCCTGTCCGCGCGCGACCAGATGCGACGCGAACAAACGCGCGGGGAAACCGGACTGCATCGCCTCGCCATAATCGACGATGCGCAGTGTTCCTTCATGATCGCTGTCGTCGCGCGACGATTTGCGAAATGTCGCGACCTGGGAAAAGCTCTGCCGGGACGATGAAAACCGGCCGCCCAGATCTGTATCGGGCGCAAACTTGCCGCCGCTGCGACTCATGCTGATGATGCCGATCAACAGCCGGGTCGCCTCCTGGCGCAAATTCGCTGGAACCCCCACGAATTCAAGCTCGAAACCCTTCCGGCGCTTCAGCCCGTGACAATGAACCCACAGGGTGCCGCGGCGTTCCTCGACAACGTGATAGTCCGCCCAACCCAACGGGTTGGAGGTCGCAAAAAACCGGCAGTAATTTCGCTTAACGGGGCCTGCCAGCCTGACTTTCCCACTAATCGGATGTTGCATGGTTTCTTCCCGCCCAATTCCTGTAACGAATTGTTAAAGTGTATAAACAACATGTTGGTAGTGGAGTAAATCTAACGGATGGTACCCATGGGACGTTAAGGGTGAAAAATTATTCCCGCCAGTCTGGAACTTCGGGTGGTTGCTATGCCCGCTTGCCGAAACCTTGCGGACGGCAGCCGAAACCGGGAGCGGCGGCCCCGCCACCGCCCAATCCCGCCGGACGGGCGGGCGGGTTGCCCGCGACGGGGCGCAGGCGCGTGCAGATCGCGTCGATATCGGCGTCGACCCAGAAGCGGGTATGAAAATCGTTGCCGCCGCCCGCGGCCTGTGGCTGATACTGGCGCGCCCAACCGGGGCAGAAGGCTATGGCTTCCTCGAACACCTGTAGCCCCTCATCGCGCTCGTCGAGGTCCAGCAGCGCATCGGCGAGGCCGATCCTGGCGGCCAGGTTCGAAGTCTGTTGGAGTTCCGTCATATCCCATCCGCCGCCCGAATCATCGACCCGCAGGTCGGCCGACGCGGGCTCGCCCGGGAATATTTCCAGCGCCCGCCGGAATTTCCGTTCGCGCTGTTTTGCACTCGAAATTTCTTCCGCGCGGGCCGCCAGATGCGAGGCGAAAAGCCGTGCCGGAAAGCCGGCGCCCATGGGCTCGCCCCGATCGACGACACGCAACAACCCGCGATGTTCGGCGTCGCCGTGATTGGTATCGCGCAGCGTTCCGACCTGAAGGAAACCGGGTTCGTCCACCGACAAGGCGCCGCTGAAATTACCTTCGACTTCAAGATGCTGATCCGCCTTGCCATGGCGCACCAGCGCCAGCATCAAATCTACCGCGTCGCTGCGCAAATCGCTTGGCACGCCCTCGAATTCGAAATTCAGCAGATCGTAGTTATCCAGGCCGTGACTATGCACCCACAGCGTATCGCCGGATCCCGGCACGATATGGTAATCGCCCCAGCCGCGCGGATCGCCCGAATAGAACATTCGGGTGAATAACCGCGACATCCTCCCCTTCAGCCTTGTTCGAGAGTTGATCCGATGTTTCATTCGGTCCTCCTGATAAGGCATGTTCCGCCAACACAGCGGAAGACAAGGGGCGATTATCAGGGGCTATTCGTTAATATTTCCCAAACGAAAAGTGCAAAAGCACCTAAATTCACTCCACCCTCAAGCGCTTCGTTTGGCGCCCTGGGTCTTGCGTTTTTTCGATGTCGTGCGGTTCGCCTTCAATTTTGGCAGCGGGCCGGTGGTGTTGGCGGGGCGGATGCGGGCGCAGATTTCGGCGATGTCGGCGTCGCGCCAGAAATTCATGAAGGCGTCCTTGCGGCGGTATTTTGCGATCAGCCAGGCGCGATGAGTCTGACCCCATCCGGGACAGCGTGCAATGGCCTCTTCAAGATAGCCGATGGCCTCGGCGCCGCGGCCCTGGGCAAACAGCGCCTCGGCCAGCGACAGATAAACGGAAAGATTTGCGCGATGCTGCAGATCGGTAAAGTCCGCCTCGCGATTATCCATGCCGGCCCAGGCGAACATTTCCAGAAAATAGCCGGGAAAAATGGCCAGCGCGCGGCGGCACATGGCTTCCTTTTGCGCCGGATCGCCGGCCAGTTCCGCCCAGGCCGCGATATGGGAAGCGAACAGGCGCGCGGGGAAGCCCGATTCCACGGGCCGGTCCCAGTCGACGATCCGCATGATCGTACTGTGTTTCGAATCTTCCCGCGGCGCCGGGCGAAGCGTCGCCATCTGCCGGAAATTCTGGCCCGGCATGGAAAAAACGCCCTCGATATCGCCGTCCGCGCGCGCCGCGCCGGCGGGTTTCAGGTTTTCGATAATCGCGAACATCAGTTGATGGGCATGGCCACGCATATCGTGCGGGACGCCGGTTAGTTCCAGCTCCGCCAGCCCCCATCGTCGCAGGCCATGAGTATGGATCCAGAAACAGCCGTCGGGCTGTTCCACGCTATGATAGTCGGCCCAGCCATGGGGATCGTCGGGCTGGAAAAATCGCCGGTACAGGCGGGTCGCGGCGCCGGCAAGCCGGGTTTCGGATGTGATCGGGTGGTGCATGCAGCCCTCCTTCGCCCCAATTACAATGCGGGACCAAAGCATCCTCCCCAAGATTATTATGACCCTAGTGGTCTTCACCCAACGGATGGTACCCATTGGGTGAAGACCACTAGGGGGTTAACGATCTGCAAACAAGGAAAACGGCAGCGCCCTTTGCGGCGTGGGCGCGAGCGGTTATTCTCCCCATCATGAACGATTCAAACAATCAGGTGCCGGCATCCGTGCGCGCCGCCATGGCGGCTTCGGGCTGTGAGTACGAGATCATGGATTGCGATCCGGATCTCGCGGATACGGCTGCCTTTTGCGAACATTACGGCCACGCCATGGAGGATTCGGCCAACGCCATCCTGGTTAAATCCAAGACCGGCGAGGAAAAATTCGCCGCCTGCGTGCTGCTGGCCAACACGCGGCCAGGGCAATATCCGATCAAACGGAACCGGTCCGGTCCGGTTCAGTTTGATCGGATAAAATTGCCCGCAATTTCAAGGGGCGAGCATCTTTATCCGATCCATTGGAATCGCTTACGCGATTCCAATGGATCGGATGATGCTCTCGACGTCAACAAGGTGGTGCGCAAGAAGCTGGGGGCGCGCAAGGTCTCGTTCGCCGACCCGGAAGATACCAGGCGCATCACCGGCATGGAGCTGGGCGGCGTCACCCCGCCCGGCCTGCCCGCCGACCTGCCGCTGTGGGTCGACGCGCGCGTGATGGAGCGCCCCTTCGTGATCCTGGGCGCCGGCACGCGATCGGCCAAGATCAAGGTAACCCCCGACTATTTTCTGACCCTGCCCCAGGCCGAGGTGGTCGCGGGCCTGGCGAAAGAGACGGGGTAGTATCAAGGGATAATGAGATGCCGCCAAACATAGCCAATATCGCCCTGCACGGGCTGCATCTGGCGATTGTCGCGGGCGCCGGCGTCGGCTGGCTGTTCTGCGAGACGCGGCTGGCGACGCTGGGGCTGCAGGGGGTGATTGCGCTGTCATGGGTGGTGATCGGCCCACTGGCCGGCAAGCCGTTCGGATACTGCCTGATCACCGACCTGCAATGGCGCGTGCGGCGCGGCATTGGTTTGTCGGAACGCGCCGGCGGCTATGTGAAATACTTGCTGGACGGCGCATCGGGCCGCGACCTCGACGCGGCCCTCGTCGATCGCTGGACCCTCCGTGCGTTCGCCGCCAGCATCGCCGCTAATTTGACTTTGCTGGCTGTATACGGCTGGTGTTGAGTAAAGGTACCTATACCTCCTCCAGGTTCTTGCGCGCCTCGCGGCGGCTTTCGAAGACGTGGGAGGAGACCCTCCGCTCGCTTAATTCCTTGCCCAGTTTCAGGCGCATGAAGCCGCTGGTCGTGTAGCGCGAGACCTTGAGGTAATAGGTTTTCTCAACATAGCGCACGGCGTCGAGATATTCCTCCATCACGTCCGGGTCTGCCTCGAAGGAATCGTAATTGACGATGGAGTTCACCCGCTTGCCCAGCGGGGCCAGCAGCTTGTCCACAGCCTCGATAATGCGTTTCACATCCTCCGACGATCGCACCCGCATTCCGGCATAATTCATGAAGATGGTGTTGGACTCCGCGTCGTAACTGAGCCTGTCCTCGATATGGATGTCCAGCATATGGTCGCGCAGTCCCAGCGTCGGCTTGCGGAACAGCGCGGCATCCATCGCCCCGACATGGCGCATGATGGGCTCGAACGGCATCCTTGCCAGGATATCCTTCTCCAGGTCGATGCCAGGCGCCACCTCTATCAGTTCCAGCCCGTCGCGCGACAGGCGGAAGACGCAGCGCTCGGTGATGTACCAGACCTGTTGTTCGGCCTCCGAGGCGACCGGACCGCTGAAGGTGATCTGGCCGACCGCATCGACGAATTTCGAGAACTTGCCTTCCTTCAGGATGCTGATCTCGCCGTCGCCCAGTTCCACCTCCAGCCCGCCGGAGCTGAAGGTTCCCACGAACAGCACCGTCTTGGCGTTCTGCGAGATGTTGATGAAGCCGCCGCAGCCGGCGACCCTGTTGGCAAAGCGGCTGGCATTGATGCTGCCGGTCCGGTCGCATTCGGCGAAGCCCAGGCAGGCCGCGTCCAGCCCGCCACCATCGATGAAGTCGAAGGCGTAGGGATGGTCAATGGTGGCGCTGAAATTGACCGCCGCGCCGAAATCCAGCCCACCCAGCGGCACGCCGCCGAACACGCCTGGATCGATGATGAAGGTCAGCAGGTCCTGGATGCGTTCCTCGTTGGCGACACGTCCCACCGCATCCGGCAGGCCGATGCCAAGATTGATGACGCTGTTGGGCAGCAATTCCATGGCGGCGCGCCGCGCGATCACCTTCTTCTCGTCCAGGGGCAGCGACGGCACCGATTCCAGCGGCACCCGCATTTCGCCCGAAAGGGCCGGATTGTAGCCGGTTCCGTAGTTCTGGGTATGATGTTCGGGCTCGGCGACAACGACAGAGTCCACGAGTGTGCCCGGGATGCGCACGCGGCGCGCATCCAGCGACCCCGCCTCGGCGACGCGTTCCACCTGGCACAGCACGATGCCGCCGGAATTCTTGGCGGCCAGCGCCATGGAAAGGTCCTCCAGCCTCAGCGATTCCTTTTCCGTGGTTATGTTGCCATTGGGGTCGGCCGTGGTGCCGCGCACGAAGGCGACATTGATCGGGAAGGCCTTGAAGAACAGGCACTCCTCGCCGCCCAGTGTTACCACCTCCACAATATCCTCGACCGCCGCCGTATTCACCTTGCCGCCCTCGATACGCGGGTCAACGAAGGTGCCGATGCCGACCTTCGACAGGGTGCCGGGCTTGCCGGCCGCGATATCGCGGTAGAGATGGGTAATCACGCCTTCGGGCAGGTTATAGGCCTCGATTCTATTCTCGTCCGCCAGCTTTTCGACCTTGGGCATCAGCCCGTAATGGCCGCCGATCACCCGCTTCAAGAGTCCTTCATGGCCCAGCCGGTTCAGCCCCTTTTCCTTGCCGTCCCCCTGCCCGCCCGCATAGACCAGCGTCAGGTCGCGCGGATGGCCGGTTTCCAGAAAACGCTTTTCCAGTTCGACGAACAGCTGGTCCGGCGTGCCGTTGCCGCCATAGCCGGTGGTCGCCAGGACGTCGCCATCCTGGATCAACGCGACGGCATCCGCCGCCGGAATAACTTTCCGAAGCGCCATGATCTCCTCCCCTGCCCGGTTGGCCCGGGCCGTTTGGTTGGCCGTTTATGGGATCATTGGCAACCCGCCCTGGGGCAAGCTTACACGATAGGGACGGACGCGTATCTGAAAAATGCGTGAGGCGCGGGGGCCGCGGAAGTTAAGCGAAGATTCCGGAATATCTCCGTGGCTAGAGCCCGGCCGACACTCACTGGATCCGCTGGAGTTCCGCCCTGTGGGTCCGGCCCTCATGGTCGCTGGCGAATACGCTGAGCGGGAAGGCCAGGGTATGGTCCTCGAGAACGCCGTCCATGTCTTCGGGCGCCTTGATGCCGAAGAGTTCGGGACTCTCCCTCATCGGCCCCCGAACGAAGGCGGCGGAAAAAACATAACCGCCGACGTCCGTGACATGGATCGAGAACGGCGCCTCGAAGCCATGATCCTCGACGCACTCCCAACTCACGATATTTATCAGTTTCCGAAACTGGTTCTGAATATCCTCGGCCACGGCCCATTCCCATCGATCAACAATTCCGCCAGCATACAGATGGGCCAAGCGAGGGTCGAGACAATGGCGAGCATGACATGGCTGCTGCGAAAAAAGCGGTGGGCTGATGCGGCGCCCTCCGGAGGTCGGACCGGCAGAAGACGCCGCGGGAGCGGGCGATTCCCGCCCCGGCGGGCAAAAAATACAGAAGGGGGCCATGAAAGATACAGGTTAGATATACGCGCGATGCAGGGAAGATGCATGGAAAAGTGACGAAGAGAACAGCGGAGAGGCAGGACAAGGGTATGCGGGAACCGCCCGACGCGGGCGGTC
>JADFVY010000155.1 GCA_015222795.1 Pseudomonadota bacterium
GTCATGTTGAGGCAGGGCCGGGTTCCTGAATCGCTGGAGTCTTTTGTCGAAAACGAGAAAATTCTCGCAATGCTGACCCCACTGTTTTTCGTGGCTATTCACGGCCTCGCCCAGCATTTTTGGCAGATGTCGCCTGCGTCGAATCTTATCCTTGCCGGCGCCGGTGGCCTGCATAGCCGCAAGGGCCTGCAGCGGAAATTATGGCTCTGGAGCGAGATAAAGGACATCGCCCTCAAGAAGGTGCCGCCGGTCGCGAAGGGCCAGGCTGCCGGTCAAGGCATCAGTTTTACCGCTGTCCACGACGGCACGAAGCCGGGTAAACAGCCAACGCCGGGGGCCGACCACGCGCTGGTGACGGCTTTTCAGGATGTTTACGATTCGCCGGTCGTGGAGATCGCAAAACAACTGGACGCCTGGGCTCGGTGGGGCCACGTTTATGGCAGTCCGGCGTCGGTCGCCGCCTTAACCGACGATGCGTCCTCGCGGCAGTTGCCGCCCGAAAGCCCCCCGGTCCGGTTCCGGCGGCTCATCAGCCGCCACACGGGCGCGCTCCGGAGGCCGGCGATGGTCCTGTTGTGGGTCTACCCTCCCCTGACCCTGGCGCTGGTTTATCTGATTGTCAGCATCGACCTTCCCCCCGTCCCCTCATTAATATTGCTCGTGGCGGCGATGCTGTCGGTGTTTGGGGTTTTTGGTATTCTTTTTCTCGCCGTCGGGGGCAACCTGAATTACCTGGAAGTTACCGAATCGGGCCTCGTCTATCGCCGCCTCGGTCGGCGCGCGGCATATGCCTGGCACGAACTTGCCCGGTTCGAATTGCATGAGGCCGATCTGCGCTGGAACAGCGAGACATTGCCGATCATTCTTTTTACGGCGACGCATGACGATCGCATTTCACGCTACATGCGCTGGGCGTATCGTATTGACGGGATCGAGCCGCGCATCGTGATCGAGGACGTCTATGATATCGCGGCGTCGGAAATTCTGGAGGTCCTTGAAAAGCAATTACGGAAAGGCGGGCGGGTTTCGCGCCGGGCCTCAGCATAGCAACAGGCGGCAATTTGCCGCATTTCCCCTTGCCCTGCTCCCCGATTCGCGTTACCACACGGGCGACTTTTGCGGCAGTGCAGCATGACCTGTCGGTCGCGCCAATGGGCGTCTGCGCTGTCCCTGTAACTTCAAAAATCGCTATACGGGAAAATCAATGGCACGCAGCAAGATCGGACTGGTTGGCGCCGGCAATATTGGCGGCACGCTCGCTCTCCTCGCCGGGCTCAAGGAGCTTGGCGACATCGCCCTCGTCGATATCATGGAAGGCATCCCCGAGGGCAAGGCGCTGGATATCATCCAGGGCTCGACCGTCGAGGGCTACGACGCCGCCATCACTGGCAGCAGCGACTATGCCGCGCTGAAGGGCGCCGACGTCATCATCGTCACCGCCGGCGTGGCCCGCAAGCCGGGCATGAGCCGCGACGACCTGATCGGCATCAACACCAAGGTCATGAAGGCCGTGGGCGCGGGCATCAAGGCCAACGCGCCGGATGCCTTCGTCATCTGCATCACCAATCCGCTGGATGTGATGGTTGGCGTGCTGCGCGATGCCAGCGGCCTGCCGCATAACAAGATGGTCGGCATGGCCGGCGTACTGGACAGCGCCCGCTTCCGCTATTTCCTGTCGGAGGAATTCGGTGTTTCGGTCGAGGATGTCACGGCGTTCGTGCTGGGCGGCCATGGCGACACCATGGTGCCGCTGATCCGTTATTCCGCGGTGGCCGGCATTCCGGTACCGGACCTGATCAAGATGGGCTGGTCGACGCAGGAAAAAATCGACGCCATTATCCAGCGTACCCGCGACGGTGGGGCTGAAATCGTCGGCCTGCTGAAAACCGGTTCGGCCTTCTACGCGCCGGCCTCCTCGGCGATCCAGATGGCCGAGGCGTTCCTGAAAGACAAGAAGCGCGTGCTGCCCTGCGCCGCCTGGTGTGACGGGCCCTACGGCCTGGAAGGGCTGTATGTCGGGGTGCCGGCGGTGATCGGCGCGGGTGGCGTGGAGCGCGTCGTCGAAATCGGGTTGAATGGCGAAGAAAAGACTTTGTTCGACAAGTCTGTCGATCATGTACGCAATCTTAACGAAGTTGTCGCCAATATGGACTGAACGCCACAGGGTCACAAAGCCGGGGACCCCGGTTGTGTTCGGGCCCGGCGGCACTAAGTTGATAGTTGCCGGGCTGGCCTGTCGGCGCAGGCGCGGAAGTACAGAGGGCGGTGCATGTCATCCTATACGGGATTGAATTCTTTTCTCACCGGGGCCAACGAAACCTATATCGCTGAGCTCTATGAGCGTTACCTGCGGAATCCGAATTCCGTCGATCCGGAATGGATCGCGCTTTTCCAGGACCTGAAGGACGGGCCCGAGGAAATTGGCGGCGAGCTTCGGGGCGCCAGTTGGGCCCCGCGCACAGGTCAGGTGATCGGCGTAAACGGCCAGCATCCCGGCCTGTCGGACGCAACCGCGGGCGCCGCCTTGCCGCGGCTCCCGGAAACGCCGGCCTACTATCCCGTGGCGGCGGCATCTACCGAGCAGATTCGTCGGGCGACGATGGATTCAATCCGTGCGCTGATGTTGATCCGCGCTTACCGCGTGCGCGGCCATCTGCATGCGACACTGGACCCGCTGGGCCTGGAGAAACGCCCGCCTCATGCCGAACTGGATCCGGCAACGTATGGATTCAACGATGACGACCTCGACCGGCCGATCTTCATAAATTATGTGCTGGGGCTGGAATCGGCGACGCTGCGCGAAATCGTGGCGCTCCTGAACGCCACCTATTGCGGCAATATCGGTGTCGAATACATGCATATCCAGGAGCCGGAAGAGAAGGCCTGGATCCAGGAGCGCATTGAAAATATCCGCAACCAGACCGATTTCACCGATCGCGGCAAGGTGACGATCCTCGAGCGCCTGACCGAGGCCGAGGAATTCGAGAGCTTTCTCGACAAGCGCTATACCGGCACCAAGCGGTTTGGGCTGGATGGCGGCGAATCCACGGTGCCGGCGCTGGAACAGATCGTCAAGCGCGGGGCGCAACTGGGTATCCAGAAAATCATAATGGGCATGGCGCATCGGGGCCGGCTGAACGTTCTGGCCAATATCATGCATAAGCCCTACCGGGCGATATTCGCCGAATTCCAGGGCCTGTCGAGCAATCCCGAGGATGTGCAGGGGTCGGGCGATGTGAAGTATCATCTTGGCACCTCGGCTGACCGGGAGTTCGACGGCAAGCTGGTACATTTGTCACTCACCGCCAATCCCAGCCATCTGGAGGCGGTAAACACGGTCGTTCAGGGCAAGGTCCGGGCCAAGCAGCAGCAGTTGGGCGATACCGAGCGCGAGAAGGTCATGGGCGTATTGCTGCATGGCGACGCCGCGTTTGCCGGCCAGGGCATGGTGGCGGAAACCTTCGATTTGTCGCAGCTGAAGGGGTACCGCACCGGTGGCACGATCCATTTTGTGATCAACAACCAGATTGGCTTTACCACCAACCCCTCCTACTCTCGATCCTCTCCTTATTGCTCGGACGTGGCCAAGATGGTCCAGGCGCCGATTTTTCATGTCAATGGCGACGATCCGGAATCCTGTGTCCACGTGGCGCGCATCGCCACCGAGTTCCGCCAGCGCTTCAAGAAGGACGCGGTGATCGGCCCGTTCTGTTTTCGCCGGCATGGCCATAACGAAGCCGACGAGCCGGCCTTCACCCAGCCGCGCATGTACAACAAGATCGACAAGCATCCGAGGGTGCGCGAGATCTATGCAAGACGGCTGGAGGAGGCGGGCGTGCTCGAGCCGGGTCAGGCGGACAGGATTCTGGCGAAACTGCGCCAGGCCCTGGAAGATGACTTCAAAACGGCCGAGTCATACAAGCCCAACAAGGCGGATTGGCTGGAAGGCCAATGGGCCGGCCTGTCGGTCGCAAGCGGCGACGAGCGCCGGGGCGAAACGGCGGTCGGGATCGATCTGCTGCGCGAGGTCGGTCATGCGATCAGCCAGGTTCCCAAGAACGTCGCCGTTCACCCAAAGATCGTCCGCCAGCTCAACGCCAAGCGCAAGATGATCGAAAGCGGCGGCGGGATCGACTGGGCGACGGCCGAGGCGCTGGCATACGGAACCCTGTTGTGCGAATCGACTCCGGTGCGCCTGTCCGGCCAGGATTCCGGGCGCGGCACCTTCAGCCAGCGGCATGCGGTGCTGGTCGACCAGGAAAACGAGGATCGCTATATCCCGCTGAACAATATTCGTTTCGGTCAGGCGCCTTTCGAAGTTCTGGACAGCCCGCTGTCTGAAGTCGGCGTGCTGGGCTTCGAATACGGTTACAGCCTGTCGGAACCCAACGCGCTGGTTTTGTGGGAGGCCCAGTTTGGCGATTTCGCCAATGGTGCGCAGGTTATCATCGATCAGTTCATTGCTTCGGGCGAGCGCAAGTGGCTGCGCATGTGCGGTCTGGTGATGCTGCTGCCGCATGGCTACGAAGGCCAGGGCGCCGAGCATTCATCGGCGAGGCTGGAACGCTATCTGCAGGCTTCGGCTGACGACAATTGGCAGGTGGTAAACTGCACGACGCCGGCGCAGTATTTCCACGTATTGCGGCGCCAGATACGGCGTAATTTCCGCAAACCGCTGATCGTGATGACGCCCAAATCCCTGTTGCGCCACAAGAGCTGCCAATCGAAACTCGAACATTTCACCGACGGCTCCAGTTTTCATCGCGTCATGTATGACGATGTCGCCCTGTGCAAGGATGCAGAGGTCAAGCGCGTCGTGCTTTGCTCTGGCAAGGTCTATTACGACCTTTTCGAGGAGCGCGAAAAGCGCGGTATCAAGAATGTCGCCTTCCTGCGCATGGAACAGCTTTATCCCTTCCCCAGGAAGGCCCTGACCGAACAGTTGGCGCGCTACCCGAAGGCTGAGATCGTCTGGTGCCAGGAAGAGCCGAAGAATATGGGCAGTTGGGCCTTCATCGAGTCGCGGATCGAACAGGTACTGCTCGAGCTAGGCTCGCAATGCCGCCGCCCCATCTATGTAGGGCGCGAAGAGTCGGCGGCGCCGGCAACCGGCCTGCTACGCCGCCATATCGAACAACAGAACAAGCTGGTCGATCATGCGCTGACGGTTACCGCCCGCCCGGCGGCGAAGAGTTCGGTCAAAAACAAGGGCAAGGCCACTTAATCGTTACAGCGAATCCATTGAAGCCCGAAGGCGACAAGAGAGAAATATGAGCAAGCCGATCACAGTACCCTCCCTGGGCGAATCCATTACCGAGGCGATTGTCGCCCGTTGGTTCAAATCGGTTGGCGACGCGGTCGCGCTCGACGAACCGCTCGTCGAACTGGAAACCGACAAGGTAACCATTGAGGTTTCCTCGCCGGCCGGCGGCGTGTTGACGGAAGTGCTGGCCGACAGCGGCGAGGAAGTCGAAGTGGGCGCCCTGCTGGGCAGTGTCGAAGAGGGCGCGGCGGCCGCGGAAAAACCCGCCGAGGCGCCCGTGCCCAAGCCAGCAAATGGTTCCGCGGAAACAGCCGAGGAACCGGCCCTGTCGCCGGCGGTGCGCAAGCTGGTCGAGGAAAACAATCTCGACGCGGCGGCGATCCCCGCGACCGGCCCGAAAGGCCGCCTGACCAAGGGCGATGTGGTCGGCTTCATGGATGCGGCCAGGCCCGCCCCGTCCGCCGGGCCCGCGAAGAAGGCGCCCGCCGCGACAGCGCCGCCACCGCCGGCATTCGTATCCACGGAAGATTTGCCCGCCCGGCCCGAGGACGGCCGAGGCGAGGAACGAGTCCGCATGTCGCGTTTGCGCAGGCTTATCGCCGAACGCCTGAAAGAAGCGCAGAACACCGCGGCGATGCTGACCACTTTCAACGAAATCGACATGACGGCGCTGATGGCGCTCAGATCCGAATATCGCGATTCTTTTCTGAAGAAACACGGCGTGAAATTGGGTTTCATGTCCTTCTTCACCAAGGCGGCGATCGGCGCCTTGAAGGAATTGCCCGCGGTCAACGGGGAAATCCACGGCGACGAAATTATCTACAAGAATTATTACGATGTGGGTGTCGCCGTGGGCACGCCGCAGGGTCTGGTGGTGCCGATCCTGCGTGACGCCGACAAGATGAGTTTCGCCGACATCGAGGCGCGGATCGCCGATTTCGGCAGCCGCGCGCGCGACGGCAAGCTGACCATCCAGGAAATGACCGGCGGCACCTTTACAATCTCCAACGGCGGGGTCTATGGATCGATGATGTCGATGCCGATCCTGAATCCGCCGCAGTCGGGTATTCTCGGCCTGCACAAGATCGAGAAGAGGCCCGTGGTCGTGGATAACGAGATCGTGGTGCGCAGCATGATGTATGTGGCGCTGAGCTACGATCACCGTATCGTCGACGGGCGCGAGGCCGTGACCTTCCTGGTCCGCATCAAGGAAATGATCGAGGACCCGCAGCGCCTGCTGATCGACGTGTGAGGCGTTCGGCGTTAGCGGTTCTGGCGGGACCCCTGGCGTTTGCGCGGGCCGCGCCGGTAAAAACCGGCGGTTTTGTTTTTCTGGTCATTCTGCTGACCGCCGCGACCCAAATCGGCGGGGTGGTGGTGGTGCTCTGCATCCCTGTTTTCACCTGGACGGGCCGCCATCTCGGCGACCGCAAACTCCTTCTGCGTGCCGGCGCCTGCATCGGCATTTATGCCTGCGCTTATTTGGGCGCGTCCCTTGCGGTGATTCCCCTGGCCGGCGCCCTCGGGCGTGCGCCGCTGCCCTGCGGTTTGGTGGGGGAGGTGTCGCTCAAGCCCCGGACATACCTGACATGCCTACTGAACAGGCATTATGCGGCGTTGCCCGCGGGACAGGCTTTACAAGAGATTACCAACGAGTTTTCGAAGGAATTCAAGGGCGCCCGGATTGCCTACCTCGATGCGGGATTCCCATTTTTTGGCCGGTTTCCAATGATTCCACACCTGTCGCATGGCGACGGGCGGAAGATCGACCTTGCTTTGATTTATGCGGCCTCCGCTGCAACGCCCTCGCCGATCGGCTACTGGGGCTTCGTGCAGCCCCGCCCTGGCGACCCGCGGCCATGCAACGGCACGAAGGGCTGGCTTCGGTGGGACATGGCGTGGTTGCAGCCTTTGCTCCCGGAGGTCAGGCCGGATGAGCGGCGAACAGCGGAACTGGTGTATGCGTTGGCGCGTAGTCCGGGAGTAAGGCGCATCCTGATGGAGAAGCATCTTCGCCAACGGTTGGGCCTCGACCATCCAAAAATACGCTTTCAGGGGTGTCGCGCCGCCCGTCACGATGACCACATACATGTTGAGTTCGCCGCGAACTAATCGGGCTCACCCGCCCACGATATTGCGCACCTGTCTTTCGCTCAACGGCATGGCCGCGCCGGACCTGAAGGCGCGCCACAAATATTCGCGTGGCGTGCCGGCATAGGCTTCCGGCATGTCCCGGCCGTCGCGATCGTGCCGCCAGGCGCTGGCGCCGTAATGCAAGGCCAACTTAGAGATTTCGCCAGAACGTTTGCATAAGCCCAGATCGGCAAAAAACGTTTCGGCTAGCTTGCGCAGCGCATCGTCGCGCTCTCGCAACTCCTTTTCGCGCCACCATGGCACGCCGCCACGTCCATACCTCAAGCCAAGCGCCTCTTCCAGCGAGCCCGTGGCCTTGCCCAGGTAGGATTCGATGGCCGCGCCCAGCCAGTTGAAGTGATCGGGGGCCAGCGGTTCTCCGGCCTGGCAGCGCCTGGCGATTTCTTCCAGACGGTCTGCCGGCGTGTAATATTCACTCATCGTCACGGTTGCTCCGGCCATTTCGGCCTCCATTCTGCTTATGTGTCAAATGATTAGTGTGAACGCTCACTCATTTTTATAACATAACAAAATCAAATGTTTAAGACGCGATAAGTTGCCTGGATTAATGTATCGGCCAGGGATTCTATGCCTTGATGAATCCGGCGGCCGAGAATTCGGGCATCGATCACTTGAAGGATTAATCCCATGACCATCGATGCCGCCACGTCCAGATCCTGTTTTGGAATTTCACCATGCGCCATGCCCTCCCGGATGACCGAGCGGAAAACCAGATAGGGGTTCGGCTGTCGCGGGGTCAGTCGCAACATATGCTGGTGCCGCGCCAGGAAAAGATAATTGAAAATCACTGCGTCCTGTTCGAAGACCGAGCAGAAATACCGGATGATGGCGCCAAGCTTGGCGTGGGTCGTTTTTTCGGCGCGCTGCAGTTCGTTCAGCGTGGCCCCAATCGCCGTGAAATTGACCACGAACAATTGCCAGGCGAGCTCTTCCTTGCTGGGGTAATGGCGATAAAGGGTTCCCTCGGCAATTCCGGCCGCTGTCGCGATGTCGCGAACCGTCGTTTCGGCGATCCCCTTCTCCACGAAAAGACTCATTGCCGTGCGGTCTATTGTCTCTTTTGTTTTTGTGCCATCTCTCATGCATCGATAGTGAGCGTTCACTCATTTATTGTCAAGAAAAAATCTTGTCGAGTCCGCACATAAAGAAAACCGGCCTGGTGAGAACCAGGCCGATTAAAACAATGTGCATATGTTTTCAATAGTTTATGAGTACACTCTTACATTTTCTGAACGTGGCACAGGATATGCGAGACGGTGTCGTCATCCGCACCCAGCGGCACGGTCATAGCCCTGTAGCGGACTTCGCCGCTGTCGGTTGGGAATCTGTCCGCGTCTTCCTGGGGCCGGCCCGCCTGCTGCGCGCCGCGGCCCATGCCAAGAATCCACTCCATAACCAGCGAGTTTCCGAACTCGATCTCACCTGTGTGAAAGCTCTGGCCTCCTCCGCGCATAACATCCGCGGTCAGCGGTTCAAACTGCCAGGGCATACCGTTTTCCCCGACCCGCATCAAAACCGAGTTCGGCCAATACATGCCGATCTGCTTGACGTCGATGTCAGTTCGCGCCGGCCAACGACGCCCTTTTTTGAGGCGTGACCAATATTCCACGATGTTGCGTGGCGCGGTCTCTTCGGGCCGGGCGACGGTGGCTCGTGGCTGCCCGGCCGGTTTGGCGGCATTGCTATCGGCCTTGCGGCGGATCGACACCCCGGCCAGCGAGCCCATGCCCTCCAACTGGAGATCTTCCTCCTCTTCGGTGGATTCGCCACGACTGTTGTAGGGCTCGTCCTCATAGAGGGCATCGGCTTCCAGTTCCTCGGGCGCTTCCTGCACCGGCCTGACCGGGCTGGATCCGAAGGGATTTCCGGGACGCATGCTCACTTCCCCCAACTCCTCAGTTCAGATTACCGTGGTTACCGCCGGTGCCGTCATCCGATCCGGACTCCGACTTGCCGCCAAGATAGCGGTCCAGAGCGGCAATAACGATATCCTGCGCCGACCAGCGGGTCCGGGCCGAAGCCATTTTGACGCGCAGATAGCGATCCGGGTCCAGGCGGACGGACAGGCGAACACGGCCCATCTTATCCATTGTCTGCGGCAGGCCGACGCCATCGGTAGCCTCCACGCCGGGATCCGCCACGGGCCGCCGCGCCATAGGGGCAGGCGCGGGTGCAGGTGCAGGCGTAGGCGCAGGCGCAGGCGTGGTATCGACCGCGGGTGTAATATCGACCGCCGGAGAAAGATCGACCGGGGTTTTTTTGGCCGCCGGCGTTTCGCTTACCGCCGGGGTCGGCATAAACCGGCCGTCCTGCAATTGCTCGTTTTGCGGTTTCGGAGTCGCAAGCGCTGTTGGCATAGCCGGGGCCGGAGGTGCGCTGGCGATGACCCGGGGATCGTTATAGGCGCGCGCCGCCGATGCGTCGGACACGCCGTCCACTGTCGGAGTGGGGGCCGAATAGGATGCCGGATAGGCTGCGCCCTTCCGGGCCAGCAGGGAACCGGTCAGGGATGCTGCTGCTTTCATGTTCATTGCGCATCCCCCATGCCGCGCGACCCAAAGCCGCGTTTCACCGTCTGGGCATTACCCAGCGAGAACTTCATGGTGCTGACGGTCTTGGTAAGCCGCTCGTCCAGATATTCCCAGAGTTGGATAATTTCCTGCGCCGAGGCGCAGTTCTGGTCGATTTCCATTACCGTGCGACCGTCGATCATGCTGGCCGCAAAATCGGTGCGGTGATGGATGGTCACCGGCGCCAGCGTGCCGTGCTGCGACAGTGCGATTGCCGCCTCGGCGGTGATGCGCGCTCTCGGGGTTGCCGCGTTGATCACGAACACCAGCTTTTTGCCGAGACGCTCAACCAACTCGACGGTGGCGCCGGCGGCGCGCAGGTCATGCGGGCTGGGCCGGCAGGGAATGACCACCAGATCGGCAATTTCGATAACATGCTCGATCGTTGTGGTGATCGCCGGCGGCGTATCGACCACGCAGGTCTTGATACCAAGCTCCTTCAGGCGATTGATGTCTTCGCCGATTCGGGAGACAAAGGTGTGGGCGAATGCCGGATACTCTGCCTGGCGCTCGTTCCACCAATCGGCCAGGCTGCCCTGGGGGTCGGTGTCTACGATGGCGACAGGGCCAGCACCGGCAATCTCTGCCTGCACCGCTATATGTCCGGCCATGGTCGTTTTACCCGACCCGCCCTTCTGGGATGCACACGCGACAACTCGCATCTGGTCGTTACTCCTGGTGACAAGTCTGAATATGACTTGCTTCGCTGTTGGTCCCGAGCGGCGCCACGAACTACCTTGTTCGCTATGCTCCGCTCCCTCTCCGCAGGCGCCGTGGCGCTTCGGTATAGCCACAGACACTAATAATGAAACGTTAATTCACAGTTAATGTAATAATAAAAGCCTTGGAAATTATCAAAAAAATTTCAGTAGCAAAAATTTAACTAAAAACCAACATATTCATTCCGACTTTATGTAGAGGGTCGCCTGACCATATAAATAACAAAATATTAACTATAATACCTACAGCATATCGTATTTGTTATTCTTATAACGCAACAACTTGTAGATATATGCGCCGATTGCCTGCACCAAAAGGCGCCAAGGCGCCATTGCACGAAATCTATATCAGGCGGAAGCACCGCGCTGTGCGGTGAACGGACCGTCGGCGGCCTGCGCCGGCGCTTGGTCGAGGGTGGCGGACAGGAAGCTCCACAATCCCTCAATTTCTCGCGCACACTCGCTACCCGGCGCGGTTTCCATGACTGTCAGTCCGTCGAACATGCTGTCGGCGTAGTCCGGATGATTGTTAATCGCGATCGGCGCAACCTGGCCCGCCGCCGACAGAACCGCGCGGGCTTCGTCGGTCAGGCGATCGCCTTCGGTGGCGCCGTTCAGCACGAAAACCTTTGGCTTGCCCTGATTGTCGACCATGTCGATGGTTTTCACCGCGGCCCGCAAATCGTGCGGGCTGGGCCGGCAGGGAATAACCACAAGATCGGAGATCGCGATCACCTGTTCGACCGTCGGGCTGATGGCCGAGGCCGAATCGATGATGCAAAGGCCAAAACCCAGTTCCCGTAACTGGCCGACCGATTCGGCCAACTGGTCGATGACGGCGTGTGCGAAAGCCGGCTTGTCAGGTTCACGCGAATTCCACCACTCGGCAAGCGCCCCCTGCTGATCCGTATCCAGCAACACGACCGGGCCGGCGCCAGCCAACTCTGCCTGCACGCCGATATGTCCGACCAGGGTGGTCTTGCCAGCGGCGCCCTTTTGACAGGCGAAGGTAATTACGCGCATCGGTGTCCCGCTCCCAACGAAAAATACCGTTGATATTCCAGTTGTCCGGGACTGGACTAGCCCAGCCCAAACATCCGCCTGATAGATTTAGCAGTGGGGAGTGTTAAAAAACGCATAACACCGGCGCGAAGAGCACCAAAAAACATCCGAATCAGGAAAAATGCAGCCGATAAACCGCAAAATGCCCTTGGGGCATCAGCGAAATCTCAGGCTGGGATTGCGTCATGCGCCGCCAGCGCCGCGGCCTGCACGATGTCACTCACCGTGGCCCCCATGGCAACGATCTGCACCGAACTGGACAGGCCCAGCAGCATCGGGCCGATCACCGACCCGCCACCCAGTTCCTGTAACAGCTTGGCGCTGATATTGGCGCTGTGCAGCGCCGGCATAACCAGCACGTTCGCGGGGCCGGACAGCCGGCAGAAGGGGTAGAGGCGCTTTAACAATGCATAGTTCAGCGCCCGGTCGGCCGACATTTCTCCGTCATATTCGAAATCGACCTTACGGCTGTCCAGGATGCGCACGGCCTCGCGGACTCGTTCGGTGGCGGGCATAACCGGGTTGCCGAAGTTAGAGAAGGACAGCAGCGCGACGCGGGGTTCCTGCCCCAGCTGACGGGCTTTGGCCGCGCTCTGCACCGCTATGTCCGCCAGGGCCTCGGGGTGGGGCACTTCGTGGACGTTGGTGTCGGCGATAAAGACCGTGCGCCCCTTGGCGACCACCATCTGAAGCCCGATAACCCGCTCGCCCGGTTTTGGACCGACTACCCGGCTAATGTCCTCCAGGGCAACTGAAAAGCTGCGGGTCGCGCCGGTGACCATGGCATCCGCATCACCCAGAACCACCATGCAGGCCGCGAAAATATTCCGATCCTGGTTAACCATGCGCTGGCAATCCCGGAACAGATAGCCCTGTCGTTGCAGCCGGCCATAAAGGAATTCCGCGTATTTAGCGTTGCCGGAACTCAGCCGGGCGTTATGAATTTCCAGATCGGTCGATTCGTCCAGTCCGATCGATTTCATGGTTTCCTTGATGCGATGCTCGCGGCCGATCAGCACCGGAGTGCCGTAGCCCGCGGCCCTGAAGGCCAGGGCCGCGCGAATCACCTGTTCTTCCTCGCCCTCGGCAAAGACCACGCGCCGGGGGTTCGCGCGCACGACCTCGAACGCCACCTGCAGGCTCGACGCAGTCGGGTCCAGCCGCTGGGTCAACTCCAGCCGGTATTTGTCCATATCCTCGATCGGCTGCCGGGCCACGCCGCTGTCCATCGCCGCCTGGGCCACGGCGCTGGGCACCGCCACGATCAGGCGGGGATCGAACGGCACCGGCACGATATATTCGGGGCCGTAACGCAGGCGCTGGCCGCCATAGGCCTTGTCGACCTCGTCGGGGATATCCTCGCGCGCCAGATTGGCCAGTGCATGGGCTGCGGCAATCTTCATCTCATCGTTGATTGTGCTGGCCCGCACGTCTAGTGCCCCGCGGAAAATATAAGGGAAGCCCAGCACATTATTGATCTGGTTCGGGTAATCCGACCGCCCGGTGGCGGTGATCGCATCGTCGCGGACCTCGCGTACTTCCTCGGGCGTGATTTCCGGGTCCGGATTCGCCATGGCGAAGACGATGGGTTTGTCCGCCATGGAGGCAACCATCTCCTTGCTTACCGCGCCCTTGACCGACAGGCCGACAAAAACATCGGCGCCCTTCATCGCATCGGCCAGTGTCCGCGAGTCGGTATTGGCGGCGTGGGCCGATTTCCACTGGTTCATGCCGTCCTCGCGGCCCTGATAGATGACGCCCTTGGAATCGCACAGGACGACATTGTCATGCTTCATGCCCATGGCCTTCAGCAGCTCGACGCAGGCGATCGATGCGGCTCCCGCGCCGTTGACGACCATCTTGCTGTCTTCAAGAGTCCGCCCGGTCAATTGCAGGGCGTTGATCAGGCCGGCCGTCGTGATGATTGCGGTGCCATGCTGGTCGTCATGGAAGACCGGGATATCCATCAATTCACGCAGGCGCTGCTCGATTACGAAACATTCCGGCGCCTTGATGTCTTCCAGATTGATGCCGCCGAATCCCTTGCCCAGGTAGCGCACGCAATTTACGAATTCGTCCACGTCGGTGGTGTCGACCTCTATGTCGATGCCGTCGATATCGGCAAATCGCTTGAACAGGACCGCCTTGCCCTCCATCACCGGCTTGGCGGCGGCGGCGCCGATATTGCCCAGCCCCAGCACCGCCGTGCCGTTCGAAATCACTGCCACCACGTTGCCGCGGTTGGTGTATTTGTATGACAGGGTCTCGTCATCGGCGATGCGCAGGCAAGGAACCGCAACACCCGGCGAATAGGCCAGGGTCAGGTCGCGCTGCGTAATCAGTGGCTTGATCGCGGCAATCTGCAGCTTGCCGGGGCGGCCGCTGGAATGGAATAGCAATGCCTCTTCGTCGGTAAAGCTTTTGTCGTCCATAACTTTAAAGCCTGCCTGTTTATTTTCCCATGATATGGCTTCCGGATATGGAACGGCCTACCCGGTTGAGCAGTTCACAATGCATAGTCCGATTACCGGCGCCTGTTTGTCCACAGCTTTTCGGGCAAAAGAGTCATTATCAACCAGCCTTGGTATTACCCACGAGTGGCTTTGCATGCTATTTTCCCCGTCATGAACAAGCCCGCCGCCAAGCCCGCCGTCACGCCGATGATGACCCAGTATCTGGAAATCAAGCAGGCCCATCCCGATTGCCTGCTGTTTTACCGGATGGGCGATTTCTACGAGTTGTTCTTCGAGGACGCGGTGAAGGCCTCGGCCACGCTGGATATTACGCTGACCAAGCGCGGCCACCACGAGGGCGCGGATATCCCGATGTGTGGCGTGCCCGTCCATTCCGCCGACGGGTACTTGCAGCGCCTGATCCGGGCCGGCCACAAGGTCGCGGTCTGCGAGCAGATGGAAAACCCGGCCGAGGCCAAGAAACGCGGCGCCAAATCGGTGGTCCAGCGCGCCGTGGTGCGGCTCGTCACCGCCGGCACCATCACCGAGGACACCTTGCTGGACGCCAAGGCACATAATTATCTTGCCGCGCTCGCCTTCGCGGCTGGCGAGATGGGGCTGGCCTGGATGGACGTGTCGACCGGTGAATTCCTGGTCCAGCCGGTGACCGACCTGTCCCTTGGCGCGGTGTTGGCCCGCATTGCGCCGGGCGAGTTGATCCTGCCCGAAAAACTGTTGGAACGACCGGAATTGTTTGAACTGCTGGGCGATTGGAAATCGGCGTTGTCGCCCCTGCCCGGCAGCCGCTTCGATTCGCAGAACGGCCGCAAGCGGCTGGAAACCCTTTATGGGGTGGCCGCGCTGGACGGGTTTGGCGCCTTCGGACGGCCCGAACTGGCGGCGGCCGGCGCGCTGGTCGATTATGTAGAGCTGACCCAGGTCGGCAAGCTGCCGCGACTCGATCCGCCGCGCCGTCTGGCGGTCGATGCGGTGATGGAAATCGACGCCGCGACAAGGCGTAATCTGGAACTTGCCCGCACCCTTACCGGCGATCGCAAGGGCAGTCTTTTGTCCGTCATCGACCGCACGGTAAGCGGCGGTGGCGCGCGGCTGATGGCGGCGCGGCTGGCAGCCCCGCTGACCGATCCGGCCGCGATCGACGCGCGGCTCGACATGGTGCAGTTCTTCATGGACGAATCGGGCTTGCGCGATTCCCTGCGTGGCACCCTGCGCGGTAGCCCGGACGCCGAACGGTCGTTGTCGCGCCTGACGCTGGCGCGCGGGGGGCCGCGCGATCTTTCCGCCATTGGCGAAACGCTGAAGCGGACAGAGGCCATCCGTGCCGAAATGGCTGCCCTCGCGCCGCCACCGGGCATCGGCGCGGCGCTGGAGGATTTCGGCCATCACGAGGGGCTGCGCGACCGGCTGGACCGTGCGCTGGCCGAGGACATGCCGCTGCAGGCCCGCGACGGCGGCTTTATCGCCGCCGGCTATGCGCCGCAGCTGGACGAGTTGCGCCAGTTGCGCGACGAAAGCCGACGCCTGATCGCCAACCTGGAGGCGCGCTACCGCAAGGAAACCGGCATTGGCTCGCTGAAGGTGCGGCACAACAACGTGCTCGGCTACTTCGTCGAGGTCACCCCGATCCATGCCGACAAGCTGGGCGAGGAATTCATCCATCGCCAGACGCTGGCCGGCGCGGTGCGCTATTCGACGGTGGAACTGGCCGAACTGGCCCGTTCGATTTCCGAGGCCGCAGACAAGGCGCTGGCGGTGGACCTGCGGCTGTTCGAGGATCTGGTCGGCGAAGTGACAAGTCGCGCCGAGCCATTGGCCCGCATGGCCGCCGCCCTGGCCCGGCTGGATGTCGCGGCGGCCGGGGCCGAACTTGCGGCCGAGCGCCGCTATTGCCGCCCCGTGGTCGATGACTCCCGTGCCTTCCAAATCGAGGGCGGCCGGCATCCGGTGGTCGAGGCCGCACTGGAAGCGTCGCACGAAAACGCCTTCGTCGCTAACGACTGCGACCTGGCGGAAGACCGCCGCCTGTGGCTGGTAACCGGCCCCAACATGGCGGGAAAGAGCACATTTTTGCGTCAGAACGCCCTGATCGCCGTGCTGGCCCAGACAGGCTGTTACGTGCCTGCCGCCGTCGCCCATATCGGGGTCGTGGACCGGCTGTTCAGCCGCGTCGGCGCGGCGGACGATCTGGCGCGCGGACGCTCCACCTTCATGGTGGAAATGGTCGAAACTGCGGTGATCTTGAACCAGGCGGGGCCGCGCGCGCTGGTGATCCTGGACGAGATCGGCCGTGGCACCGCCACCTTCGACGGGCTGTCCATCGCCTGGGCCTGCGTCGAGCATCTGCACGAGGCGAATCGCTGCCGCGCCCTGTTCGCGACGCACTATCACGAGCTCACCGCACTGGCCTCACGGCTGGAGGCGATGAAGCCGCACAGCATGCGGGTCAAGGAATGGCAGGGCGACGTGGTCTTCCTGCACGAGGTCGAGCCCGGCGCCGCCGACCGTTCTTACGGCATCCATGTGGCGCGGCTCGCCGGCCTGCCCGATGCGGTCATCACCCGTGCCGAGGATGTGCTGAAGACCCTGGAAACCGGCGAGCAGTCGGGTGCGGTGGCGAAGCTGGCGGACGATTTGCCGCTGTTCGCGGTTGCGCCGCAAGCTCCGCCGCCGACATCCCCCGCCGGCCCGTCGCCGGTCGACGAGGCGCTGGCCGAAATCAGCCCCGACGACCTGACCCCGCGCGAGGCGTTGGAAGAACTCTACCGGCTGAAACGTATCGCCGATGGCGATGAGTGAGACCGAACAGCATCTCGCAGACCTCCGCGCGATTCTCGACGCGGCGTCGAC
>JADFVY010000156.1 GCA_015222795.1 Pseudomonadota bacterium
GTCTTCGAGGCCGCCGGCGCCATGTATGAAGACCACTACCTGATGGCCTGGCCCGAGCGCGAAAGCGACACCGCGCGTGGCGCCCGGCGCAGCCCGCTATACCAGTCCCTCAAGGACAAGGGCGCGGTTCATGGCGGGTAATTCGGCTGGGAACGCCCCAACTGGTTCGCCCCGCCGGGCACCGAGCCAAAGGACGTCTACAGCTACGAACGCGGCAACTGGTTCGACGCGGTGGGCGAGGAATGCCGGGCCGTGCGCGAACGCGTCGCCCTGGTCGACCAGTCCAGCTTCGCCAAGTTCGAAATGTCCGGCCCGAAGGCGTTCGAGACCTTGCAGCACATCGCCGTCAACGAGCTAGACCGACCGCCGGGCTCGGTTGTCTATACCCAGTTCTGCAATGAGACGGGCGGCGTTGAGGCGGACCTGACAATCACGCGCCTGGCCGAAAACAGTTTCTACATCGTCACCGGCAGCGGCTTCGGCACCCGCGACGCCAACTGGATCACCCGTAATATGCCACAAGACGGATCGGTCACGCTCAGCGAGGTTACGTCAGGCTGGGGCGTTATCAATCTCTGCGGGCCGCATGCGCGCGACGTGCTGGCGAAGGTGAGCGAGAACGACGTCTCCAACGAGGCCCTGCCCTTCGGAAGCTGCGGTTTCATCCGCATCGGCTATGCCCCGGTGCGCGCGCTGCGGGTCGGCTATGTTGGCGAGCTGGGCTGGGAGCTGCATATCCCCACCGAATATGTCGCGCATGTCTACGAAATGTTGTGGGAAGCCGGCCAGGAATACGGCATCGCCAACGCCGGCTACCGCGCCATCGAGTCGCTGCGGCTTGAAAAAGGCTATGTCTACTGGAGCTCGGACGTGACCCCCGACTACACGCCCTACGAGGCCGGCGTCGGCTTCTGCGTGGCGCTGGACAAGGGCGATTTCATCGGCCGCGCGGCCCTGGCCAAGGCGAAGGAGGCCGGCCCGCGCCAGAAATTATGCCGATTTACGCTTGAGGCCGACGCCCCGGTGCGCGCCGGCGCCTGTATCCTGCGCGACGGCCGCGTGCTGGGCGTAACCAGCAGCGGCGGCCACGGCCACACCATTGGCAAGCCCATCGCTTACGGCTACGTCCCGGCGGACGAAGCCGGCCATGAGGACTACGAAATAGAAGTCCACGGCGAGGTGTATCCGGCGAAACGCCTGACCCGCGCGGCCTGGGATCCGGAGCGGAAACGGCTACTCTCGTAGAACGTTTCAAGGCTGGCTGGCGCCGGGGAGTAGCCTCGCTGCCGAGAGTGTCAGCGAGCAGGCCGGCGGAGTCCGTTTCAACATCCGGCCATGTCGCGAAAACATGCTCGGCGGTGGGGCTTCGCAGCCGGTTGCGGCTGCAGAGGAAAAGAACCTTCTTCATGAGTTCCCGAATCTATCGCGTAAAGGCGAGTAAGTCGAAAGACTATTGCCTGAAATGAGCCGGGATCATAACGTTCATCGTTCGAAAAATTCGCATGGTGACACTCATGGCCGCTCTCGGCTCCATCGCCGATACGAAAACCTACCCGCTGACGGAAACCGCTTTCCGGGATTCCTGCCGCAAGACGTTGGCGGAAACCGGGATTCTCGTTTTGCCGGAATTCCTGTTGCCCGAGGCAACGCTGGGCGTTTGCCGCGAGGGCGAGCAGATGCGGGACCAGGCTTATTTTTGCGTCCAGAACCACAATGCCTATCTGGGCCCGCCAGACCCGGATTACCCGGCCGATCACCCCCGCAATCGAGAGGTTGTCTCGTCGAAGGGCTGTATAACCGACGACCAGGTGGCGAGGGATTCGCCCCTGCGCACGCTGTATGATTCCACCGGATTTCGGGATTTCCTGTGCGCCGTGCTGGGCGAACCGTCGCTGTATGAATATGCCGACCCCCTGTCGTCCATCAACCTGAACTTCGCCCATCGGGGCCAGGAGCTGGGCTGGCATTTCGACAATTCGTCCTTTTCGATCACGCTGATGGTTCAGGAACCCGAGGAAGGGGGCGCGTTCGAATATGTCACCGCGGTGCGCGATGCCGATGAAGGCGAGATGAATTTCGAGATGACGGCCCGCGTTCTCGATGGCGAGATCGAGCCAAAGCGACTGATCGCGGAAGCCGGCACGCTGGTTCTGTTCCGGGGCCGCAACGCAATTCACCGCGTGGCGCCGGTTGCCGGCGACCGCCCCAGAATGCTGGCTGTGCTGGCTTATAACTCCCTGCCGGGCATCGCCCTTTCGGAGTCCGCGCGAATGACGTTCTTCGGACGCCTGAGTTAGCATTCAAATTTGTTGCGCGGTTTCGTTCGCGTCATTACAGTCCCGGCGGCCAATCAGGAAGGGAACCAGGCACATGGCGATCAAGGCGATTACATTCGATCTGTGGGACACGCTGATCGACGACGAAACCGACGAGCCGAAGCGCAAGGCGCAAGGCCTGCGAAGCAAGCCCGACGAGCGCCGGCATCTGGTCTGGGAGGCGCTGAGCGCGATTGAGCCGATCGACATGGAAAAGGTTGAGCTGGCCTACGCCACCGCCGACGCCGCCTTCCGCACGGTCTGGCACGACCAGCATATCACCTGGGAGATCGCCGACCGGCTGCGGGTCGTCCTGAACGGCCTGGGCCGCGCGCTGCCCGACGATGTTTTCGCGCGGATCGTCAAGGAACATGAGGAGATGGAGGTCAATATCCCGCCCGACACCATCGCCGGCGCGAAGGAAGCCCTGGCGGACCTGGCCGGGCGCTACAAGCTGTGCATCGCCTCCGACACCATCGTTTCGCCGGGCCGCTGCCTGCGCGACCTGCTGGAGGTTCACGGGCTGAAGCAGTATTTCTCGGGCTTCGCCTTTTCCGACGAGGTCGGCCATTCCAAACCGCATAAGTCGATGTTCGAGTCGGCGGCCCGCCAGATGGGCTGCGAGATTCCGGAAATGATGCATATCGGCGACCGCGACCATAACGACGTGAAGGGTCCGCAAGCGCTGGGCATGAAGGCGATCCTGTTCATCGCCAAGCGCGCCCACGACAAGGATACGACAAGCGCCGATGCAATCTGCGAAAGCCACGCCGACCTGCCCGCGGCGATCGACCGCGTGGCGGGGCTTTAAAAAGCGTTTCAGAGGGGGTTCTCAATGACGATTATAAACACATCCGATTTGTCAGGATTGCCTTCGCCAGAAAATCTTCGGCGGCTGTTTCAATCGCTTGCGATGCTTGATGCGGTAATGTCCCCGGAGTGGGAGTATCGCTATTATTCCTACGATGCCCATTGGAGCGATAACGAAACAATGGGGTCGATGAGAAATGGGTGCGGCGATGATCTTTTTGTCCTGTTCACGAACCATGGCTGCTTCTTAAAGGGGTTCGCGCATGAACTCAGACAGGGCAACCGTTCACCCAAGGAATTTTACGAATCTATCCCGGACGAATTGTTGCCGGCCACATCGGAACCAGCGTTCAAGACCGATGACGTGACTTTTTGCTGCTGGCGACTTAACAGTGACGGAAATTGGCGTCAGGCAGGTGTACCTTTGCCCGACGGTAACGATCCTGACGGCTCCCTGTTTATTCTGTCGAGGTTGGATGGAAATCCGGAAACATACCGGAAATTTGCTGAGGACTATTACGAAATGCCGGTCCCGCATGCCCCTGTTGCGGCCATCTACAAACATGAGTTACTCACTCAAGACATCGTTGCGGCCCTTAATCATGAAACCGAATTGTCGGATCTGAAAGAAGACATTTCCGAAATTGGTTATCCAGCGTAAAACTTTTCTCTCCCCCCTCACGTTCCAGGAAAAAGGAACCACTTGCAGTGACCGACAATCTGAAGTTCCTGGTAATCGACGGCTATAACAAGGAGGCCCGCGAGGAGCTGGTGGCCGGTGGCGCCAGCATGGCGGCCGACCAGTATACGCGGATGCTGAAGGGCTCCACGCCCGGTGGGGCCGCCGATATCGACGTGCTGTTCCCGGCGGACCCCGGCGCATCCCTGCCCAAGGGCGCGGAACTGGCGCAATATGACGGCATCGCCTGGACCGGCTGCAGCCTGACCGTTTTCGAGGACGACCCGCGCGTCCATACCCAGATCGA
>JADFVY010000157.1 GCA_015222795.1 Pseudomonadota bacterium
GGGCCATCAGTTCATGCTCGGCGACCACGGCCGCGCGGACCAGGCCTTCCAGCTCAACGTAATCGGCGCGGTTGCGCCAGACGCGCTCAACCTCCTGCACGATCACCAGCTTTTCCGCGCCGGCCTCCCCCACCGTGAAGGCCGCGGCGTGGTTGGGGCGCAGCGCCGGGTGGCAGGCGGCGGCGGTGGCCTCGATATCCTGCGGGTAATGGTTCTGGCCGCGGACGATAATCACGTCTTTCAGCCGCCCGGCGATGAACAGCTCGCCATCCAGCATGAAACCCAGGTCGCCGCTGCGCAGGAACGGCCCCTCGCCGCCGCCGGCAAGGCGCGCCTGGAAGGTCTCGCGCGTTGCCGCCGGATTGTTCCAGTAGCCCTGGGCGATATGCGGGCCGGCGGCCCAGATTTCGCCGACCCCGCCCGGCGCGCATTCCATGCCGGTCTGCGGGTCTACGATGGCGAGGCGCTCGCCCGACAGTTCGCGGCCGCAGCCCACGACATCCCGAGCATCGGCGATCGCGGGGATGGCCTGGCCGGCCTGCAGGGCGGCGCGGCTGACCGCGCGGATTACCGGTGGCGCATCCCGCCGCCCGCCCGACAGCAGAAGCGTCCCCTCGGCCATGCCGTAGCAGGGATAGAGGGCGCGGGCGTCCAGGCCATGGGGCGCGAAGGTTTCGGCGAAGGTTCGCAGCGTATCGGCGCGCACCGGCTCGGCCCCGTTGAATGCCAGCCTCCAGCATGACAGATCCACCCCCTCCATCGCGTCAGCCCGGTGGCGGGTGGTGCAGAGGTCGAAGGCGAAACTCGGCGCACCGGCGACCTCGGCCCGGTAATCCGAGATCGCGCGCAGCCAGTTGAGCGGCCTCTGCATGAAGCCGTTGGGGGCCATCAATACGCAGAGGCTGCCCACATAAAGCGTCTGCAGCACATTCAGGATCAGCCCCATGTCGTGATAGAGCGGGACCCAGGAGACGTAGGTGGATTTCCGCGTATTGCCGAGGGCGCGCTGTATCATCTCCAGATTGGCGATCAGGTTGCCGTGGCCGACCATCACCCCCTTGGGCTGCGAGGTGGAGCCCGAGGTATATTGCAGGAAGGCCACGTCCCCGGGCCGCGCGTCATGCGGGGGCGCGTTATCGGTGGGCACATCCCGACGGTCAGCCGCCATCCAGCCCATCGCATCCCAGGCCGGACTTCCGGCAAATTCGCCCCGCACCTCGCCCAGCAAGGCGGACGTGGTCAGCGCCAGCGCCGGGCGGCAATCCTCGACGATGGCGCGGGTGGAATGACGCAAGCGGTTTCGCTTGGGCGAAACCACCGGCACGGGGATCACGCCCGCGTAGAGGCAGCCGAACCAGGCGGCGATGAAGTCCAGCCCCTGCGGGAAGATCAACCGCGCCCGGTCGCCGGGGCGCGTGTGCAAGCGGATGGGTTCGGCGAGCGCACGGGCCAGGCGGTCCAGTTCCGCGAAGGTCAGGCGGCTCTCCTCCTCGCCGCGTTCATTGACGAAGGCATAGGCCGGGTCGTCGGGCTGCGTTTCCGCGCGGTGGCGCAGCAGGTCGTTCATCGAGCGGAAAGAGTTCATGGCGTAGGCACCCTTTCCAGACGCAATACCGCCTCGCCGGCTATGACAGCCTGTTCGTTCATGGCGAAAAAGTGGCCCCCCGGCAGATCCGCCAACGCAAAGCCGGCTGCGGTCTGCGCCGCCCAGGCCCGCCATTCCGCGCCCGACACCAGCGGATCGTCGCGGCCGGCGAAGAAATGAATCGGGCAGTCGAGCGGGGGCTCGTCGGCATATTCGTACAGGTCGGAGATATTGAGGTCGGCGCGGATCGTCGGGAACAGGCGGTCGCGCCAGTGCGGACGGTCGAGGATCGCCGTGGGCGTGGCCCCCATCAGCCGCAGGTAATCGGCGAATTCCTCGTCCGGCCCAAGGCCATGCGCCTTATGCGACAGGGGCAATTGCGGCGCGCGGCGGCCGGAGACGATCAGCGCGCGGGGCATTGGCAATCGGCGTCGGCGCATTTCGCGAGCCAGGTCGAAGGCGACGATGGCGCCCAGGCTATGGCCGTAAAACAGGTAAGGCAGGCCGGTCAGCGGTTCGATATGGGGCAGCAGCGCGGCAATCAGGTCGTCGATCTCCGTGACAGGCGCTTCCGCCTGGCGATCCTCGCGGCCGGGCAACTGAATGGCGGCCAGTTCGATGCCGGCGGGCAGCAGCTTGCGCCAGCCGTTGAAGGACGAGGCGCCGCCGCCGGCATGGGGAAAGCAGAACAGGCGCGCCCGGGGTGTGGCGGCGCTCACGCCGCGTTTCACCCAGGCGCTGGTTGGCGCGATTTGCGTTCCACCGTCCATGGGCTAGCGAAACCGCAGCGGCAGTTGCTTCATCCCGCGCAGGATTACCGCGCCGTCCTGCCATTCCAACTCGTCCGCCGCCAGTTCGATCCGGACATCGCCGCCGAACAGCAGCTCAAAGGCGATCGTCGCTTCCAGATTGGCCAGCCCGCCACCGAGGCAGGCCCGCATGCCGTAACCGAAGCCGACATGCGCTTGCAGGTCGCCACGGGTTATCAGGAAACGGTCCGGGTCGGCGAACACCGCCTCGTCGCGATTGGCGGAGGCGAGCAACAGCAACACCTGCTCGCCCTCGCGGATTTCCACGCCGCCGATCTCGGCATCGGCGATGGCAACGCGCTTGGTCTGCTGCAGCGGCGGCTCGAAACGCAGGACCTCTTCCGTCGCACTGGCCGCCAGCGCGGGGCCGGCGCGCAACAACGCCTCCTGATCCGGATGGCGCAACAGACAAAGGATACCATTGCCGATGAGGTGCTTTGTGGTCTCATGGCCAGCCACGAAAGACATCAGGCAGGTCAGCGCGACCTCCTGCTCACTGAGCCGGTCGTCGCGGTCGCGGTTGGCCAGCAGGATGCTGATAATGTCGTTGCCGGGGCGGCGTTTGCGTTCCTCGACCACGCCGGTCAGACAGGCCAGCGCCTCGCGCACCGCCGTCTCGACGCTGGCGAAGTCAGCGGGCGCCATCAGGGTGGGGTCCAGCAGCATGCGGGCCTCGGCCGCCCAGTCGCGCATGACCGATCCCATTTCGCGCGGCAGTCCCATGCGGTGGCACATCAGATACATGGGCAGGCGGTCGGCGAAATCGGCCAACGCCTCCATGCCGCCGTCGGCCAGGGGTTGTGCCAGCAGCTCGCGGGCAATCGCCTCTATTGCCGGGCGTTCGGCGGCGACGGCGCCTGAGTCGAAGACATTGTTGACCAGCCGGCGCAGCCGCGCATGGTCGGGGTTCTCGGTGAAGACTATGGCCTTGGCGATGAAGCTTTCGATGCCGCCATAATCACCGGCGGCCGCGCGCTCCAGCCCGCCGCCCCGTCGTTTCACCAGTTCGGGGATGCGCGACGAGCTGAAAAGGCGGCCGCGCAATACGGCAAGCACGTCCGCATGGCGGCTGACCAGCCAGGAACCGACGACCCGCTTGACCGGCTCACGCGCGCGCAAGGCTGCATAAACCGGATAGGGATCGCGCCGGAATTCCGGGCTGAACGGGTTGAAGCGAACCCGGTCGGGGGTGGCCGAAGCCACCCCTTTCCGGTCCTTCACGGTGCCGGGCAGGGCCATCGGTCTCAGGCCAGCCTGAAGGCGGAGTCGTTTTCGAACGACCCGTCGACCGACCAGTTGTTGCGGATCGGCCTGAGCGAGAAACGCAGCAGCCCGATTTTGCCCATGCGGAAACCCACGGAACCCAGCTTGAAGAAATGCTCGAACCGCTGGACTTCCTCCTCGCCGACCATCCCGACGGCCTCGTCACGGCGCGCCCGCAGATTCTTCAGCCATTCGTCATAGCTGCGGGCGTAATGGAAACGGTCGTTGCGGACGGCCACGACCTCGAACAGCCCGTCCACCGCTTCGATAATCTCGTTGAGGTAGGGCAGGTCGGTTTCCGGATAGATTTCCGTTGTCATGAACTCCGACGCATCCTCGCGCCGCATATTGCCAAACGCGATGGACTGCAGCGACAACCCTCCATTGGGGTTGAGCCAGCGGTGGCAGCGCTCGAAGAAGTCGCGATAGACCTGCTGGTTCTGCTCGCGCGTATCGCCGTCCTTGGCGAAATGCTCGAAGGCGCCGATGGAGACGATGGAATCGTACTTTTGCCTGGGCTCGTGCACGGCCCAGTTCTCGGTCCGCACTTCGGTGTTCTTCAGGCCGAGCAAATTCAGATAATCGGTCTGTGCGTCCGACAGCGTCAGCCCGACCACGTTATTGACCCGAGGCTGTTCGGAAATCATCCGCAACAGCGTGCCCCAGCCGCAGCCGACCTCGAGCACCGATTCAGCGCGTTCCACATGGGCGCTGTCCATATGCCAACGGAACTTGCGCTCCTGGGCAGCCTCCAGCGTGTCGTCGGGGCCGTTGTACAGGGCCGCGGAATAGGCGAAGGCCGGGCCCAGCATCAGGCCCCAATAGTCGTTGCCAATGTCGTAGTGATGAAGGATGCCCTCTTTCGAACCGCCATATTTCGGGTCGGTCGCGGGGCTGTGTTCGAGGACCGCGCTCATGCCGCAACCTCCCCGGCGCTCGCTTTGGCAGCCAGATGATCGGCCAGCGTCGCGATGGTGGTGTATTCGAACAGCAACGAGGGCGAGACCTCGCCGCCGAGATGCTCCTCCAGCTCCAGGATCATCGCCACCGCCATGGCGGAATCGAGGCCGAAACGGTCGAATTCGGTAGTGGCGTCGATCTTTTCGATCGGCGTATCCAAGAGATTGGCCACGTAATGGCGGCACCAATTAGCGATGCCGTCGTTTGTCGGAATGAAGTTCTGTTGTGTCGTCATGGTCTTGCTCCCTGAGGTTATGAAGATCGTTAAAGGCCGGTCAGCCCGCCTCTTGCCCGCCGGCATGGCGGGCTTCCAGTTTCGCCGCGCGGGCGGTGATTTGATCGCGGCCGGGCACGCGCACGTCCCAGGCCAGGCCGAAAAGCGCCAGCAGCCGGATGAACCAGTAGCCGAGATCGATGCTGAACCATCGCAGCGCGAAGGAGGCGGAATTGGGGAAGGCGTGATGGTTGTTGTGCCAGCCCTCGCCCCAGGCGAGAACGCCCAGGATCACATTGTTGCGGCTGTTCTCGTCCAGCTTGAAGCGCCGGGTGCCGATGGTGTGCAGGATGGAATTCAGGGCCGACATGGCCTGCTCGACCACGAACATCCGCGCCGCGCCGCCCCACAGGAACCCGGTCAGCGCACCCCACCAGCTCATCGTGACCAGCCCGCCGATCACGGTCGGGATGGCGAGGCCCAGCAGCACCCAGCCGTAATAATGCCGGCTGGCCCAGACCAGCCATTTGTCGCGCAGCAAATCGGGCGCGTAGTGGGCCACGTTGGGATATTCATGGCGCAGCATCCATGTGTAATGGGCGTGGATGAAACCGCGAACGCGGTTGACCAGGCCGGTTCCGTGCAAGTTCGGGGAATGCATGTCGCCCGGTTTGTCGGCGACCTCGTGATGGCGGCGATGCATGGCCGCCCAAGAGATCATGCTGCCGCGACCCGACATCGAACCCATGATCGTCAGCAGCACGCGGACCGCCGTGGAGGTCTGGAACGCCTGGTGCGCGAACAGCCGGTGATAACCGGCCGTGATGCCCAGCCCGGTCGCCAGCCACAGCGCCGCGAAGAGCGAAAACTCCATAACGCCGATCGGGCGGTAAAAGGCCAGCACGACGGCCGCGGCCACGCCGATCAACGGCAGCAGGTCGAACAACAGGAAATGCCGCCGCTGCATGCGGTGGATATATTCGCTGTCCACCGCAAGCCGGCGGAACTTGCCGTTGGGCAGTTGGTGATACTGGTTGGCCTTGTCGAGTACGACTTCCATCGGTTTATTGCCTCTCTGTTTCTGGTTGTGTTATGCGCGGGCCCGGTGTTTTGGCTTTCACCGACGCGGGCATCGGTTTTGCCGCCTGCTGGTTTTTTTCCATGACCTGGTCTCGGATCAGCGCGGCCAGAACTCGCCGCTCACCCGCGAAGGCGGTTCGACCATGGACCGCGAGAACATTGTCCAGCAGCAACAGGTCACCCGCCTTCCAGCGCACGCGAACCTCGGCGTCGACGAAGACGTCGAACAGATGTTCCGCGTGCTCGGCCGATACCTGCTCACCGTTCCCATGGAAGACGTGATCAACGAGTTCGGGGTTTTCGGCATACGCCCAGGACAGGCGGCGCCACTGTTCGCGGCGGCCGTCGCGGCTGGACCAGCGCAGGGATGCTTCCGGCGCGAAGATATGGGCCTGGTTGAACCAGACGGTCTCGCCGGTGCGGGGGTGGGTTTTCATGGCGGGCAGGATTTCCTGCCAGAGCTGTAGGGAACCATCCTCCAGCCAGGTAATGTCCCAGCCCTTCGCCCGTGCGATACGCTTTACCTCATCCTTGTCGGGAGTATCGAAAACCTCCGTCCAGGGCTTGGGAACACCCGGGCGCTCGCCGACGCTGTTGGGGCCAGGCAATGTTCGGCGCAGGCGAACGCCACCCTTTTCCTCGAAGCAGGCGCGGACGGCGGGGTCGATCCGCCGGGTGATTTCCCGCGCGTCGCCCACCGTGGTAGCGCCGCCCGTCCCGGCCGGGGTTTTGCAAAAGAAGGCGACCCGGTCAGGCGGGTTGGCGGTGTAGGACATTTCCTGGTGCATGGGGATGGTGTAGGCGCCGGGCAGATCGGTCGCGGTAACGATCTGGCCATGCACCGCGTGGCGTGGCGAGGTGCCGCCGACATAATCCATCAGGCGAGGCGCGAGCACACCCAGCGCGACCTCGAAGGCAGCGGCGGAATTCAGCGCGGCCAGCCCGCGAATATGCAATGCACCGTCGCGGTCGAGCAGTTCTTCGATAGCCTCGCGGTGGTCGGCCAGCCAGGCGCAGACATCGGCCAGCGAGGCATCGTCGCCACCCGCGACCTGCCAATAGGCGGGATAAGCCTCGACACCGATTTTTGCTCGTTCAAGCCTGATCATGTTATTTTGCCTTCTTTCAGCGCGGTTTCGCCGGGAGCTTCACCCGGGATTTCGCCTTCCGGGGCGGCGGGCATGCGCCAGTCGCCGGTCGCCAGCGCGAGGAAGTAGATCGGCCCGACCAGGGCCTGGATTGCGTTGCTGGCGAAATTCGGCGCCTTTTTCTCCCAGACGAGATGGCCGGCCATCTGGATCGCCCAGCCGAA
>JADFVY010000158.1 GCA_015222795.1 Pseudomonadota bacterium
ATGCCGCACTGCATGCACATGGACATCTTCGCGCCGCCATTGACGTTGTCGCGGACCCAGCGGGCGAAGCCGAGATCGTATTTCCGAGTCGCCTGTTCCGGCAGTGCTACGGTCATCTGTTTCTCACTCCCGCTCTAGACTAAAAGCCCTTGAAGGGGTTCATGCCGTATCCGCGGATTTCCTCCACGAATTCGTCAATCATCTTGCCGACCTTGGCCGAATCCGCGATCGAAACCTCGACGGACCTGACGCGCCCTTCTTCCAGCATCAGGCTCTGCAGCGTCTGGCCGACATTGGCCATTCGTTCCTCGGCGATTCCGCTGCCCTTCACGAAATGACATTGGTAGTCGTCGCCGGAACGGCAACCCATCAGCATCGCGCCGTCGTAACCGCGCTGGAACGCATCGGAGATCCACAACATATTGACCGAACCCAGGCAACGCACCGGAATGAGGCGTATCTCGGCGTTCAGGCTGTGGCGGTTGATGCCGGCCATGTCCAGCGCCGGGGCGGCATCGTTCTCGCAGGCCAGGATCAGAATGCGGTATTTTTCCGAGAACTCGTCGGGAATTTCCACCGCGCCGATCATCTCGCTGATCATCGAGACGTTGTAATTGTCGAAGCTGATGGTGCGCACCGGGCAGGCGCCCATGCAGGTGCCGCAGCGGCGGCAGCGCGTGGCGTTGAGCTCCGGATAGCCGTCCTCTTTCTCCTCGATGGCGCCGAACGGGCATTCCACCGTGCAGCGCCGGCATTTGGTGCAGATATCCAGCCCGAACTTCGGGTAGCTGAGGTCGCCGGTACGCGGATGCACCGCCATGCCGGCCTGAGCGCTGCGGATCGACTGGATCGCCTTGAGCACCGCGCCGGCCGCGTCCTCGGCGGATTCCGCCATGTCCATCGGGCGGCGGACCGGGCCGCAGGTATATATGCCCGTGCGCCGGGTTTCGTAGGGGAAGCAGATGAAATGCGAATCCGCGAACCCGTCGGCGAGCATCGGCAGGTGCGGACCCTGGCGATATTGCAGGTTCAGGATCGGCCCGCCCTCGGGCGCGGCCTCGCTCCATGCCGGGGTTGCAATCTCCGCCTCGCCGGCGCGCGCGATCGGCGCCACAGGGTTAATGTCGTTGGCAAGCTGGTCCGCGCCGGTTTCGGCGGCCGGCTTGTCCGGGTCGGTGGCGTTGGGCACCATGCCGGTCGCCAGCACCACCATGTCCAGGCCTTCCATCGGGATTTCCTGGCCCAGCAGCACATCGTCCACCGTGACCGTCAGATCCGCGCCGACCGACTTCACCTTGCCCTTCATGAAGATAACGCCGGCTTCCTGGGCCTGACGGTAGAACTCTTCCGCCGTGCCGGGGGTGCGCAACTCCTGGAAGATGATATAGACCATCGCCTCCGGGTCGGCCTCGACGATCTGCAGCGCCTGCTTGATCGACGAGCCGCAGCATACCGACGAGCAATAGGGCAGATGTTCCGGATCGCGCGAACCGGCGCAGAGCGCGAAGGCGACCGTCTTGGGCGCCGCCCCGTCCGACTTGCGCTTGACCCCGCCATTGGCGAGCATGCCTTCCAGCTCGACCCCGGTCACCACGTCGGGCGAGGCGCCATAGCCGAGATGGCCCAGCTTGGTCGCGTCGTAAGGGCGCCAGCCGGTGGCCACCACGATGGCGCCGACGGTTTCCTGTTTCTCGCCCGACCCGTTGGCCAGCTTCACGCTGAACCGCCCCGGCATGCCGTCGGTCTCGGCAACAGTGGTGTTGGTCATCACCGTAATTGCGCTGTTGCCTTGTACGGCCTCGATCAGGGCCGAAATATTGTTATCCTGCGGGTCGCGATAGGGCGGGCGATGCGGCATGCGCTTCGACCATTGTGCGCCCCAGCCGCCCAGCTTCGCGGTTTTTTCGACCAGCAGCACGTCATGGCCGGTCACCGCGGCCTCAAGCGCCGCGTTCAGACCGGTCGAGCCACCGCCAAGCACCATGATCCTTGTGTTCAACCCTTCCTCGACGCGGGGCTCGGGCAGATCCATCTTGCTGGCCTGCGCCACGCCCATGCGGACCTGATCGGCCGCCGCCATCTGGGTATCTTCCTCGCCGGCCGGCATGGCCCACGCCACCCATTCGCGAAGGTTGGCGC